>JBKEAK010000033.1:0-25355 GCA_047972125.1 Halodesulfovibrio sp. | reverse complement strand
GGAGGATTTGATGCATAAATACGAATGCCCCTGCGGATATATCTATGACCCCATGGAAGGCGATTCTGAAAACAACATCCCGCCGGAAACTCCCTTCGAGAATCTGCCGGATGATTGGGTGTGTCCGCTGTGCGGCGCTGAAAAGGAATTTTTCACCAAAAAAGCGTAGCACCCCGCCAGCATTAAGTATTACCTTTGAGCCCCCGTTCAGACGGGGGCTTTTTTGTTGTGCGGGAAAAGCCCCGGAAGGCTTTTCCTGACTGGAATACCGGGTGGGCAGCGACTTGTTGGGGTCATTTCGTTTTGGTATGATACCCAGTTGCAGGTAGGTTGAGTAATCACGCAGTGCGTGCTAGTTTCGCCTGCCAGCCAAACGAATGGGGGCCTGCGCACCGTGTGCGCAGACTGTGAGCCGTACCAAAAGGAGGGGGAGTGTTCAGACTGCTCAGGGGGATACGCATACCTCTTTCAACCAAGGTCGCTGCCGTGGGGACAGTGCTTTTTGCCTGTTCCGGCATCTGCGTTCTGGGTGCGCTGCTTTTTCTGTCCATAAGTGCGCCCCTGACGGCGGTGGACATTGTATGGCTCATGGCCTGCTGCGCCGCGCTGTTTCTGCCGCTGTACTATTTTCTGCTGAACTATATCGGCAGGGAACTTATCTCCCGTCCCCTCGAAGAGCTGACGCAGACGGCCCGCGATCTCGGCAGTGCGCCGCTTCCCACCCGCATACCCGTGGAAGATGAGCTGGATGCGCTGACCGTGGCGTTGGTGCGCTCCGGTGAATCGTTATCAGAACGGCTGCGCGTTCTGCGCGATTCCAACAACATGCTCAATGCACTGCTGACCGGCCTGCCGGGATTTGTGAGCGTGCAGGACAGATCCTTCCGCGTGGTCTATTGCAACGCCACGTTTACCAATGTTTTCAACACCCGCCCCGGCGATTCATGCCGCAGGCTGTGCAACCGTCCCGCTCCCGGCGGTGACTGCCCCGTGGCCCAGACCTTTGCCGACGGGCAGCCCAGACTGCTTGAGGAAAACGGCGCCTACCCTGACGGCACCCATACCCGCTGGCTGGTGGCAACGGCTCCGGTCAGGGCAGAGGACGGCACCATAACCCATTGCATAGAATTGCGTCTGGATATGACTACGCCGGAACAGCAATAAAAGTCGCCCATTATACGGATTGAAGGCGCCATTCTCCAACGGAGAGTGGCGCTTTTATTGTTGTATGCAAATCACTCTGGTCTGCTGTCGTTTCACGTGCCCGATATGCTCATTCACTCCATGCATGGAAATAATGGATGATAGTGCGGTATATCGCCATAACCTGTTTGAGGGAAAAGGGGACCGATCTGACTCTTCCGCCGCAGGGATGCCGTCGGCGGGCTGATTGCCGGACGGAAACACTGTGAATGCAGTCGGTCCAATGTCGCCGGGGGGTGTCTCCGATGCGGCAGCAATCAATCATCTGTCAAAGGAGTGAGGAATGTTTTACTTCTTTCTAGCTTGCGCACTGCTTATTGCCGGCTACTTTATTTACGGTAAGGTGGTTGAAGCCAACTTCGGCGTCGACCAGTGCCGCGCAACCCCTGCCTGCCGCATGGAAGACGGGGTGGACTACGTCAAGATGAGCCCTGCCAAGATCTATCTTATCCAGCTGCTGAACATTGCAGGTCTGGGTCCCATCTTCGGTCCCATCCTTGGCGCTCTTTACGGTCCTGCCGCTCTGGTGTGGATCGTGCTCGGCAGCATCTTTGCCGGTGCCGTGCATGACTACTTTGCGGGCATGCTCTCCGTGCGTTACGACGGCAAGTCCATTCCGGATGCCGTTGGTTACAACCTCGGCAAGTTTGCCAAGCAGTTCATGAACGTGTTCTCCATCGTTCTGCTGCTGCTCGTGGGCGTGGTGTTCGTTCTCGGCCCCGCCAAGCTGCTGGCCAACAAGATCGGCTTTGAGTTGGATAAGCCCACTGCCGTTGCCGTATGGACCGGCATCATCTTCGCCTACTACTTCCTTGCCACCATTCTTCCCGTGGACAAGATCATCGGCCGACTCTACCCCCTGTTCGCCGTATGTCTGCTGGTCATGGCCGGCGGCCTTTCCACCATGCTGATCGTTGACGGCTATACCTTCTTCCCCAACGGCATTGGCCTTGCCAACGTGCATCCCACCGGCCTGCCCATGTGGCCCCTGATGTTCATCACCATCGCATGTGGTGCCATTTCCGGTTTCCATGCCACCCAGTCTCCGCTCATGGCACGCTGTCTGCCCGATGAAAAGTGCGGCCGTCCCATCTTCTACGGTGCAATGATCGGTGAAGGCATCATCGCCCTTGTGTGGGCAACCCTCGGCATGAGCTTCTACCAGACCCCCGAAGCCCTGCAGGCCGTTCTGGCCAGCGGTGGCCCCGCTGCCGTTGTTGACCAGGTTGCAACCACCCTCATGGGCCCCATCGGCGGCTTCCTCGCCATCATTGGTGTTATCATTCTGCCCATCTCTTCCGGTGACACGGCATTCCGTGCTGCCCGTCTCATCATCGCCGACTTCACCAACGTGGGGCAGAGAGATGTTGCCAAGCGTCTGATGATCGCCGTGCCCCTGTTCGTTGCGGGCTACCTGATCACCAAGACCGACTTCAACATCATCTGGCGCTACTTCGGCTTCTCCAACCAGACTCTGGCCACCATCGTGCTGTGGGCTTCCGCTGTCTATCTGGTGCGTCATGGCAAGATCCACTGGATCGCTACCATTCCCGCCACCTTCATGACTGCGGTGTGCGCAACCTACCTGTGCGTTGCTCCGGAATTCGCTCTCAAGTTCGATACCAGTGTGGGCTACCCTGTTGGTATCGCCACCGCTGCAATCTGCTTCGTGCTCTTCATGCTGAAGGCCCGCAAGACCGTTGTGGAAGTGGACGCACCCGACTCCCCCGGTACCATCGGCTAACGCCCGGTGCACCGATCACAAATGATAAAGCCCCTGTCTTCGGACGGGGGCTTTTTTGATGCATGGGGGAGCCGTTTTATGCAAAGGCCGCAAGGTGCGGCGGCGGGGCCAGCAGGTCGGCAATGGATATGTTATCCAGCGCGTTTTCCAATATGTTGGATATCTGCAGCCATGCAGGACGGGTGGGACATTCCCGCTTGCGGGGGCACAGCGCGGCGGCTTCTCCGTCGCAGCACTGGGTGAGATCAATGGGCCCCTCGATGGCCCTTACTACATCGCCGAGCGAGATGCCGGAGGCCGGGTTGGCAAGGGTGTGTCCGCCTGCCACGCCTCGTGTGCTGGCAACAAGGCCGCCCTGTTTCAGCGGGCGGATGATCTGTTCGATGAACTGGACAGAGATGCCTGTCTGTTCCGAAAGGCTGGTCGTGTTGACCACAGCTCCCTTGTTTTCTGCCAGAATGACAAGAATGCGGGTGGCATAACGGGAACGTGCGGACAATTTCATTGCGGTGCCTCGTCTGAGTTACAGTGGCAGGCGTGCCGCATCGCTTGTGGGCGTGATTGTCACGCATCCGTGCGCTGTGGTGAGTCGATTGATGATTGAAGCGGCGTGCCCTGTGTTATGTGAATTTAATATGCAATGCCTATGTGACAGTCAATAGCATACTTGGCATGTAGGATTTAATCTGAGCGGCGACTGCAGCGGAATATCGCAGAAATGCAGGAACCAGATAGGCACCCCGGAAGCGGCCTTTCAGGATACTGACAAACCCTCGTTTTCAGTAAAACCGTACTTTCATTACGCCGGAACTGAGGTCAAAAAACGGATTTTCATTGTGAATACGAGGGGCCGGAATGTTAGGTTCCTGCTCGGCGGAGCCAAAAAATACCAGAAATGATTCTGCAAGCAGTATGAAAGGCCGCCCGGAGGCGGCCTTTGTCATTTCAGCAGATATGGAATCCGGGGCTAGCGAACGATCTTCCAGTCGCCGCCTTCTATGCGGATGATCTCGAAGGCGGTCTTGTCCAGACCGTTATGATCCTGTGCGGAGAAATTGAAAATGCCCGCAGTGCCGACCAGGCCGGTCACGGATTCAAGGGCATCGCGGATGGCCTTGGGATCATCGGACCCGGCCTTTTCAATGGCAGCCTTGAGCAGCAGCATGGCATCCCATGCATGGCCGCCGAAGGTGGATACGGCAGCCTTGTACTGCTCGCCATACTGTTTTTCGTAGTTGATGAGCATGGCCTTTTGCGGGTGGCCGTCTTCAAGCTGCTCAGCAACGATAAGGCGGCCTGCAGGCAGGATGATGCCTTCTGCCGCATCACCGGCCAGCTCCATGAACTTTTTGGAGGCAACGCCGTGGCTCATGTAGAGGGGGGCTTCCATTCCCAACTGGCGATGGTTGCGTGCAATCACGGCGGGACCGGGGTTGGTGCCCCAGCATATGACGGCATCGGCAGAAAGGCCGCGAATTTTGGTGAGCTGGGCTGTCATGTCGGTATCTTTGGGACCGTATACTTCATCTGCCACAAGCTCGAAGCCCATCTGGGGAACAAGGGCCTGCAGGGCTGCACGGCCGGACTGACCGTAGCCGTCCGAAACAGTGAGAATGGCAATGCGCTTGGCACCTGTGGCGTGTATGTGGTCGAGCAGCCGTTCAATGGCAAAGCTGTCGGAAGGGGCTACCTTGAATACCCAGGGGTTCACCGGCTGCACGATCTTGTCCGAAGATGCGCAGGAGATGAGCGGAATGCCGTAGCGGGCCATGTTGCGGACAATGGCAAGCGTGTTGCCTGAGGTGGTGGGTCCTATTATGGCCTTAACGCCGTCCTTGCGGGCCAGCTTTTCCACTGCGAGCACGCACTTGTTGACTTCGGTCTCGTCATCGTACTGGATGATCTCGACCTGTCTGCCCAGAATGCCCCCGGAAGCGTTGATGGATTGTGCCGCCATTTCCAGACTGTTCTTTTCCGGCTCGCCAAGGAAGGAAGCAGGGCCGGTGCTGGAGAATATGGCGCCGATGCGGATGGGGTCCGCAGCCAGCGAAGCGGTTGCCGAAAAAACGATGAGTAAAAGGAGAATAAGGCCGGAACGATTCATGAAAACCCTCTTTTCCAGTGAAAATTGTTTCATTGTCCACACTCTCCGCCATGGCGGAGTCTACCCCGGCCGTGCGCAAACCAGCGGATGCTCCTGTTGTCGGCAGCAGCGCTGCATGCGGAACTTTTTCGGAAGGGGAGCGATATGTCAAGTGCGGCAGGGTGGTTAAGGGCAGCAACCACAAAACAATCATGGTGCGCGCACCAATTGCGTGTGGGTAAAGAGTAAAGCGGGGCAGAAAGAGGTAGGGCTTCCGGAGATCGGGGGGGAGGTGATCTGCCGGAAGCCCAAGATAGGTTGGTCTGAACAAACGCCCCGGATACGCAGATAATCGGCCATGGAAGGGGGGGGTATTCCATGCGCCTGCTGCTGGTCCGGTATTCAGATCCCGTTACAGACTTTGGTCAGAATTGTTGGGGGGGTGAACGCCTGATCGCTGGCATCCTGACCGCCATCTGCACAGGACTGTTTGCAGAAGTCGTGCCAGATGATGCGAGACTGCGATGATTAATTGACTCCCCATAATTAGGGGAAATCTTGTAAGGTTTTGCCGAGGCCGTCCGGCTCACCTTGGCGGCAGAAGCTGCTGTGTGCGAAATTGCACGTGCGAAAACGCTCAGTGTTCGGAATCGCACATCACTTTTGCAAGCGTCTGTGCAGGGCAAAACGGGAAATGCCGAGATAGGCTGCCGTCTTGCTCTTGTTGCCGTCGAACCGGTCCAGCGCTTTCTGGATGATCGCCGTGGTGAGCGCCTCAAGGTCAATGGGGGCTTCGGGCAGTTCGAGGTTTTCGATATCCAGCGGAATGGCTCCCAAGCTCTCCGGTCCACAGTGCAGGTTCCGGTCTGCGCTGAGAAAGGCGATGTGCTCAGGTGTGAGCCGTAGCCCGTCGTTGACGAGCACTGCGCGTTCTATGGTGTTTTCCAGCTCGCGCACGTTGCCGCGCCACGGGTGGCGCAGCAGCACATCCATGGCCTCGGTTGAGACGGATGTGAACTGCTTGCGCTTTCTGGCGGCCTGTCTCTTGAGAAACAGGTCGACGAGTGCGGGAATGTCTTCCTTGCGTTCCCTGAGCGGGGGAATGACCAGATGGCCAACCTTGAGCCGGTGGTACAGGTCGCGGCGGAAGTGGCCGCGTTCTACCTGCCCGGCAAGGTCTATGTTGGCCGCGCAGATGACGCGGGCCCTGAAATCGCGTTTGCGTATGCCCCCCACGCGGTAGAAGGTGCGCTCTTCAAGCACGCGCAGCAGCTTGGGCTGCAGGGTGAGGGGCATTTCTGCAACTTCGTCAAGGAACAGGGTGCCCCCGGCTGCCAGTTCGAGTTTGCCCGGTGAGCCACCGGCCCGGCTGCCCGTGTAGGCACCTGCTACTTGGCCGAAGAGTTCGCATTCGAACAGCTCGTGCGGAATGGCGGCACAGTTGATGGCCACAAAGGGGTGTTCGCAGCCGGATTCGCCAAAGTGGATGAGCCGTGCGATGATTTCCTTGCCGGTGCCGGTTTCGCCTTCAATGAGCACGGGAACGGAAGGATCGTTGTGGAACATGCGGGCATCGTTCATGACCCGTTCCGTGGCAGGGGATTTCGAAACCACGGTCCCGATGCCGGAAACCTCGCGCAGCAGGGTGCGGGCCTCGTCCAGATCTCGGCGCAGCGTGCCCGCCACTTCGCTCACCCGGGTATCAAGGTGCTGCCTGAGGTCGCGGTTTTCAGAAAGCAGGGCCTGATGCTCGGCGCTTCGTTCAACCACCGCTGCAAGCTCGCGGGCATTGATGGGTTTGTTCAGATAGTCGTAGGCCCCGTGGCGCAGTGCGCCGACGGCCGTTTCCATGTCGCCGTGGCCGGTTATGAGTACAACGTCGCATGATTCGGTATCTGACGAACTTTTCAGTTCCTTGAGCAGGGTCAGCCCATCCATGCGCGGCATGCGGATATCTGTTATAATGAGCGGATAATGACTGCGTCTGGCTTCTTCCAGAGCCAGCTGCGGGTCGGTGAACGGAGCGGGTTCATGACCGAGATCGCTGAGAACAATACGCAGGCTCTGTAGGCTTGTGGTGTTGTCATCAACTATCAGTATGCGCATCCGTATCTCCCGCTGCGGTCTCTGCTGCGTGTAAAGTTATGATGAAGGTGGCCCCGATTCCCGGCATGGTGGAAAGGGTGCTTATCTCGCCGTGCCATGCCTCCACGAAGGTGTGCACGATGGAAAGCCCGAGCCCCATGCCCGAACCGGCGTCCTTGGTGGTGAAAAAGGGGTCGAAAATACGTTTTTCCAGCCCCTGCAGGCCGGGGCCGTTGTCGGCCACACGCAGGCGCAGCGAGCCGGAATCAGTCTGATCGGTAACAATGCGGACCCATTTTTCACTTTGACGGGAAGCATCTATTGTGTCCAGCGCATGCATGGCGTTGACGACCAGATTGATGACAACCTGCTCCAACTGCACAAGATTGGCCAGGGCGTCAGGAAGGTCGGGCGCAAGCTGCAGGTCAAGCTGAATGCCGTGCGCCTTGAGCTGGGCTCCCACCAGTCCGAGCGCGCGCTCAACTGCCTTGTTCAGGTTGGCCCTGCCGATGGGCGGGGCATCCTGCTGCATGACCAGCGAGCGCATGTGCGCGATGATTTCCTGAATATTCTCTGCCTCGCGCAGAATCCAGCCAAGGCGCTCGAGCAGGGTTTCCTGCGAAATGGCATGCTGCTGTTCCACCAGCAGCTCAAGTCCGCTGGCGTAAAGCCGCAGTGCCGACAGGGGCTGGTTTATTTCGTGGGCAATGCCCGCCGCAAGGGTGCCCATGGCCTCAAGCTGGCGCGCGCGGTTAAGCTGCTCGGTCACGCGCTTGCGTTCGGTAATGTCCTCAAGCAACAGAATAACGGAATCAACCGCGTTGGAGGCATCGCGTGTGGGGCAGGCGGTTATGCGCAGAGCGCGCACGCTTTCTTCTTCCTTCGGGTCGTCAGGGCGGAAGAGGCGGCAGGTGAATTCCATGTCCCGCGCCCTGCCGTAGACGAAAACAGCCCGGAGCAGGGATTCCGGATCAGCCTGTCCGAAGGGGGCATTGCCCGTCATGTCGGTGTGTTCGGCAATGTCCGGCGGGCACATGGCGGCAAAGAGTTCGTCGGCCAGCGGCAGGTTGGCAGGGCCGTGCCTGTCGTGGATGAATATGCCGAACCACTGGGAAAAGAGCGGGTTTGCGGCTGTTATGCGCATGTTCCGGTCAACCACGGCAATGCCCACGGCAAGGTTGTCGGTGATGGAACGGTAGCGGGCTTCGGAAACAACCAGAGCCTCCTGCACCTGCTTGCTCTGGGTAATGTCTATGCCGAGCTTGAGTATCAGCGGCGAGTTGTCCTCGTCCGTGAACGGGTAGGAATAGATGCGGAACGCCTGCCCGTTGGCCGGATTGACCCATTCGTAGATGGAAAGGCTGCCGGTATCAAACACGTCGAAGGGCGGGCAGGTGGGGCAGGGCGTGCTTCTGCCTTTGAGTACCGTGTAGCAGGGCTGGCCCGGAAAAGAGCCGAAAAGCTCGCGGTATGTCTGGTTGTGGTACCGGACGGAATAGTCCGGTGCAATAAGGCTGACAAAGGCGGGTAATCTGTCGAGCAGGCCGAGCAGTCTGTCGCGTTCTGCCTGCACGGCCCGTTGCCGCTCTATGTCTGCAGGCGCAAGGCTGAGCGTGGCTGCAATCGTTTCTCTTCCGTCTCCCAGCAGAACCGGGCGCGGGCAGACCTGCACGTCCGCATTGTGTCCCGCGGGTGAATGCAGACTGAGGGTATACGCCTCGAAAAGGCCTCTCTCCTGCTTGCGCATCTGGTCGGCGAGAATGGCCGGAATGGGCTCGGTGCAGAGTATTCTGGTCAGCGCCTGCAGCAGGTCCCGCCGCGAAATACCCAGCAGAGGGCAGAGAAAAGAACCGGCATAGCCAAGATCAAGCGCATTGCCGCCGGTTGCGGAGTCGCTTATCTGGCGCAGGAACCGGAGTACCTGCGGAGGCGGTGTGGCATCGCATTGCGGCTGAGGCTGCGTGGTTCGTTCTGGCTGCATGTCGTCTGTGTGCTGCGGGTAATATGGTTGTCTGGGCACGGTTACCGTGTGTCCGACAATGTGGCGAATGCGGTGAACACGGACGGACTGATGGAATGATGCGGTTTTTCAGGCCTGCGGTCAAAAGCAAAATACCGGGTTGCGCCGCGCAGGCAGGGATGACCGGCGGTAATTGGCAGAATCCGGAGTTGTTACGGGAAAATCCGTCTTGTTCAGGGCGTTTCACTTTCCTGCTGCGAAAGGCTTTTCATGCTCGTGTCCATCACGCTCTGGGTGTGCCTGAGCACGGTATCCACATGCATGATTGCAGCTTCGGCCCGCTCGCGTTCGCCGAAGCGTAACGCGGTTATGCACTGCTCCACGGTGGAGGAAAGTTCCAGCGCACCCACATTGCGTGCGGCTGTCTGCATGGCCTGGGCAGCGCCGATGGCCACCTCGGTAAGGGTGAGGTCAAGGCGGGGGGATGTTCCCCTGAGAGTTTCGCGGACGCTGAGCATCTGTTCTGCCGAGTCGGCAAGAAAGGCCTGCCAGATTTCGCGGACAAGGGCCACGTCGCCGTCCATGCGTTCCATCACGCCCGCGGTGTCCAGCATGGGATGCAGCAGGCGTTGCTGGTCGGGTTGATACGGGTCGTGCTGATGCGGGTCCGGCAACAGACTATCATCCGCCGGAGAAGATTCCTTATGTATGGCTCTGTTGATAGCCCTGTAGAATCGGGCTGCATGGATGGGCTTGGCGATGTAATCCGTCATGCCCGCTTCCAGAAACCGTTCACGGTCGCCCTTGAGCGCGTGTGCGGTTACCGCGATGATGGGGATGTCCTGCGGCACTCCGTCCGCAATGCCTGAGCGTATGCGCCGTACCGCCTCAAGGCCGCCCATGCGCGGCATCTGTATGTTCGTGAGCACAAGGTCGAACCTTTCCTGCGCAAGATGGGCGAGCATTTCCAGCCCGTTGCAGGCGGTTACGCAGGTGTGGCCCTGCTTTTCCAGCAGCAGGCGCACAAGTTTGCGGCTGACCAGATTGTCGTCCACAGCCAGAACATGCAGGTGCCTTTGTACCTGCGGCACGGGCGAGGCTGTTTCGCGTGCAGGCTGGGGCTGATCTGTGGGGGCAAGCCGTGCGGTGAAATAGAATGTGCTGCCGTGGTCCACGCGGCTTCTCACCCATATGGCGCCTTCCATGAGTTCGATGAGCTCTTTGCATATGGCAAGGCCCAGACCGGAGCCTACCTGATCCTGCGGGCCGTCTCGGTCTACCTGCCGGTACCGCTCGAAAATGCTTGTCTGGCGGTCTTCCGGTATGCCCATGCCCGTATCACGCACAGAGAACAGCAACTGCAGCGTGCGCAGCCTGCCGGGAGCGTGGGGGATTGCCGGGCCCGCTACATCCTGCACGGTATTCACTTCCACGGAAATGCCGCCGCTGGCAGTGAATTTGATGGCATTGCCCAGCAGGTTGAGCAGAATCTGCTGCAACCGTCCGGCATCGCCCACCATGGCCTTGGGTACGTCCGGGGCAATGTGCCACTCAAGCTGCAGCCCTTTCTTTTCCGCGTCGGGGCGCACCGTGCGCACGGCTTTGGAGACGCAGGCGGAAAGTTCAAAGGGGCGCTCGGTGAGCGAAAGCTTGCGGGCCTCGATGCGGGAAATATCCAGCACGTCGTTGAGAATGCTGAGCAGGTGCTCGGCAGAATCAAGCACCGTTGAAAGGTATTCGCGCTGCTCCGTGGAAAGGTCTGTATCAAGGGCAAGGTCTGTCATGCCCACAATGCCGTTGAGCGAATTGCGTATTTCGTGGCTCATGTCCGCGAAATAGCCTGACTTGGCAAGGTTATCCTGTTCGGCCCTGCGCCGTGCCTCGTCAAGGTTGCGCTCGGAGCGATGTTTGAGCATGGCGATTTCGATGGTGGAATGCAGCTCCCGTTCCTCGAACGGTTTGATGAGAAAGCCGAAGGGGTTGGACACCTTGGCCCGTTCCAGCGTTGCTTCATCCGAATAGGCGGTGAGGTAGATGACCGGAATGTTGAGCTTGCCCGATATGATGCTGGCGGCCTGAATGCCGTCCATCTCGCCTTTCAGGCGGATATCCATGAGAACAAGGCTCGGCCGCAGCTCGGATGCCTTGACGATGGAGGTCTCTCCGTCGGCGACAATGGCCGGCACGGCATAGCCGAGGCGTTCAAGGGTACGTTTGATATCCAGTGCAACGATCTGTTCGTCATCCACAACCAGGATGGAAAGGGGCATGGTTCCTCCGTTGGTGGGCGCAGGTGGCATTGACGGGTGGGGAGTGCGCCGGAAGCACCAGGACGGTGCGTCAATTCTACAGGGCATGTATGCTACAAAGCATGGAATATTTCAAGCAAGTTCAGGTGATAAAGAAATATGAGCGTGTTGACGAACATATTGTGTTGTGTCACTCTCGCCGCTGGTGTTTGCCACCTGAATGAGGGGGATGTTGCATGAAACGTCTGGGAGCTTTGCTGGCTGTGGCTGTCTTTTGTCTTGGCGGGGCAGCATCAGCACAGGCCAGAAACCTGGGCGATCTGCTGCCGGAGTTGCTTGAAAGGCACGAGCGCGTGCTGGCAAGGAACAGCCAGACGGAAGCCGCAGAGCATACTGTGAATGTGAGCCGGTCCGGTTGGTTCCCCAGGCTGGATGTGACAAGCGATGCATCCAGCGAGCAGATAGAGCGGCCCGGCAGTCAGCCGAACGACTATACGTCCCGCACGCGAAATATGCAGATGGTTCGCGGCACCCAGCTGCTCTATGACTTTGATGCCACCACGCTGCGGGTGGAACAGTCCGAGAGCCTGCTTGAACGGAGCAAGCTGGAGCAGATTTCCACCAAGCAGGACCTTCTGCTGGAAGGCATAGGTGCCTATCTGGATGTATTCAAGGCCTACAAACGGCTGGAATACGCCACCCGTTCCGAAGAACGCATCAAGCAGCAGACCGGCATAGAAGAAACGCTGGTGCAGCGCGGAGCGGGCGTTTCGTCCGACGTTCTGCAGGCCAAGCAGCAATTGCTTGGGGCCATGGCGCTGCGGGTGAATATAGAGGGCGAACTGGCCCGTGCCCGTGCGCGCTTTCGTTCCCTGTTCGGCTATGCGCCTGACATGGCGGAAATAAACACCTTTGAAAAGCCTGACGTGCCTGCCGACCTGCTGCCCGTAACCCCTGATGATGCCGCCGTAGCCGCCATAGATGGCAGCCCGCTGCTTAAAGCTGCTGATGCCACAGTGCAGGCAAGCGCCAAGCAGGTGGACATTGACCGCACCCGTTTTTACCCCAATTTCAATCTGTTTGCAGAAGCCCGCCGACGTGAGAACGACACCGGCGATTTTGGCGTGCGCGAGGATTCCTCCGTCGGCGTGGAGATGCAGTGGAATCTCTTTTCGGGCTTCGGCGATGAGGCACAGCTGAGCGCTTCCCGCGCTTCTGAGGCGCAGGCACGCTATACGCAGGCAGACATGCGTCGCACTGTTGAAGAAAATGTGCGAGTGGCGTGGCAGGACCTTCGCACCAGCCGTCGCAATGCCAAGCTGTTGCGGGAGCAGACCGAGATTCTCGGCGAATTCATGGATATGGCCAAGCGCGAACGCAAGCTCGGTACCCGCTCCCTGCTGGATGTGCTGGTGGCGGAAGTGAATTACATAAATGCCGTGAGTCTTGCGCTGGCAGCGGAAACAGATGCCATCCGCTCCGGCTATGCGACCCTGCATGCCATGGGCAAACTGGACCTTTCCTTGTTCAAGCCATAATAGGTGCTGCTATTCATGTATACCGGACGCCCTGCCATGCAGGGCGTTTTTTTGTCATGTATCGGAGGATCATGCTGTTTTCCCTATTGCAGCAGCATCTCGCGGCAGCCTTGTTTCAATGCTTCGGCAAGCTCATGTATGAGGGAGGTGCCAAGGCTCCAGTGGTGCCAGTAGAGCGTGACGGATATGTGCGATTCCGGGGCAAGGGGCAAAAGCTCGCCTCGCGCAATGAGTGGCAGGCCCTGCGGATGCGGTACCATGCCGTAGGCAAGGCCTGCGACGATGAGCTCAACGAACTTTTCGGTAGATGGCACGTAATGGGTGGGAAATTCCCCCGGCATCACGTTCCACGCCTGTGCAAAACGGCAGTGCAGCAGGTCCTTGCGGTTGAAGGTGACGGCGGGGGCCTGCCGTATGCCTTCCGCTGTTACGCCGTGCGGAAACCATGTGCGGGCAAATTCGGGCGTGGCGAGGCACTGGTATTCCATCCTGCCAAGGCGGAAGCATGAACAACCCTGAATGGGGTCGGGTCTGGTGCTCACACAACCGGCCACGTTGCCTGCGCGCAACAGATTGTGCGTCTGTTCCTGATCGTCGGTATACAGGTCCAGCAACACGTTGTTGGCCCGCAAATAAGGATGCAGGGCAGGCAGAAACCATGTGGCGAGGCTGTCTTCGTTAATGCCCAGTGCAATAACGGGAACACTGTCCGAAGAAGGCAGCAGGTCGGCAAGCAGGTCGGTTTCCAGATGGTAGACCTTGCGAAAGTGCGTGAGCAGGCGCTGGCCCGTGGGCGTGGGCCTGACCGGGGTAGACCGGATGAGCAGAGCGTGCCCCACGGTATCTTCCAATGCGCGGATGCGTTGGGAAACGGCGGACTGCGTTATGTGCAGCCTGCCTGCGGCCTTGTCGAAGCCCCCTTCTTCCACCACCGTGGCCAGTGCTTCCAGTTGTTTGTAATCCAGCATGACAAATTATAAGCAAAACTGATTTGATAGTAAAATAATAAGTTTTACTTGTAGTCATGGCGGGGCTAGACAGAAATGACGCAGAGCCGCAGGGCAAATCATGCTGCGTTTTCGGAGAGAGCATGTTGGGAACCTATATACAGGGCATGGGCATGGGGGGCAGTCTCATCATTGCCATTGGCGCGCAGAATGCCTTCGTGTTTTCGCAGGGAGTGCGGCAGAACCATCCCCTGACCATCGCCCTGCTGTGCAGCCTGTGCGATGCCATACTCATCTGCCTCGGTGTAACCGGCGTGGGAACGGCCGTGGCTGCCAGTCCGGTGCTGGGGCGCTATGCCGCCCTGTTCGGGGCGGCCTTTCTTTTTTGGTACGGGCTTGGGGCCATGCGGTCCATGCTTCGCGGCGGCTGCCTGAAGGACGAGGCCGCCTGCGAGATCACCACCCGTCGCTCGGCTGTTGCGGCAACGCTGGCGGTGACCCTGCTCAATCCCCATGTCTATCTTGATACCGTGGTTCTGCTGGGTGCGGTGAGCGGGCAATATGTGGACGATGCACGCTATGTGTTCGGTGCGGGCGCGGCTACGGCATCTTTTTTATGGTTCTTCTCGCTCTCCTTCGGCGGCAGGATGATGGCTCCGTTTTTCCGTTCGCAGACCGCGTGGCGGGTGTTGGACGGCGTGGTATGCTTCACCATGTGGTATATCGGTGCCGGACTGCTCATGCGGGGGCTTGCCTGATTGTACGTGGTCGCGTCTGGCAGTCAGGGAGTCGCGGGATAGGTCGCAGGGTGGCGGAATCTCGCCGGAGCATATCAGTTATGCGGGAACTGGACAGGGCAGCAGTGAACGAAAGCTGGTGATCACCGGATCTGCGGGCAACCTGCAGTTGGAAGACGAAAGAGGATATCCGGCGTGTCTGCGGTTAGCCGCAGAGGGAAACAAGGGTGGCGGAGAGCCGGTCGCCATCCATATACGGCTCGCTGTCGCCGGTGACCAGCGGCAGCTCAAGAACCGAAATGCCACGGGCGGCAAGGGCATCCCTGTTCAGGGTACCTTTGTATCGCCCGTTTTCCTTGTCCAGCAGAATGATGTTCAGAACATCGCTGTCGGCAATGGTTTCGGGCGAATCGCTGCGCAGGGTGCGGAGCAGACATTCCACCTGCGCGGGCAGGTCGTGCCCGAAGAGTTCGGGGTCAGCACCCGTGTTGGGTACAAAGACCTTTGGGCAGGGATTGGCGGCTATGGCCGTGCCCGTGCCGCCGGGCAGCAGCGTGGCAATGATGCTGGAATAGAAGCTGCCCATGGGGTAGCAGATAAGGTCCGCACGCCGGATGTACGCTGCCGAAGTATCACAGATGGGCGTGGTGATGCGCCTGTCGCTCTGCAGCGAGGGCGTGAGCCAGATATCCTGAATGGCGCTTTGGATGGGAGGAAATTCCTTGCCCGTAAAGCGGTGCTGCCCTACCAGCACCTCGCCGTTGGCAAGGCGCACGGCCAGATGCCCGTTGCAGTCCACAACGGGGAGCACGGTGCCGAGCACGTTCAGAAGGCGCGAAAAAAAGTCTATGGCAGGGGTGAAGCGTTCCCTGTTTGCCACAAAAGCTGCGGCAAGCACCAGATTGCCGATGCTCGCGCCGTGCAGGTCAAAGTCGCGGGGCATGAGCTCGGTGAACTGTCTGAGTTGACGGCAGATAGCCTCGCGTCGTGCAGCGGGCAAAGGGCGCAGCAGTGGGTGTGAACCGTCGGCAAGGCTGTTCAGTTCTTCGGTGAGCCGTTCGGGAGATGCCTTGGCATGCAGCCGGTGGGAGAACAGGTCGAAGATGGCCTGACTGTCCGGCACGGACTGATCCGCAAGGGCCATGAGACGGCTGCGGATGTCACCGAGCGCGGGAATGTTGAATGCTTCGCGAATGGTTGCGGAACTGCCGCCGGAATCGAACGGAGTGATCAGGTGCACCGTGTTGTGCGTGTAGTGCGTAATGGCCCGGGCAACATCCCGCAGCGCCGAACCGCCGCTGAAGAAGAGTATGCCGGGACCATGCTCGGGCGCGCCAGTGTGCCGGGCCAGTTTAGACTGGTCCGGAAGTATGGTCTGCGCGGGTGAACTGAGCTGTTTGCGTGTGTGCATGGTCACGGTATTCCGGGGCATTCCTGTTGGTTGAGACTGCCGTGCAGCCTAGCTTTTGATGCTGTTCAGTACATGGTCCACGTACAGGGAGGCCGCGTCCATTCCCGATGAATCGCGTATGCCCCGGAAGCCGCCGAATGCGGAAACTTCGAAGACGTAAGGACCGGCATCGGTTAATGCCACATCTACGCAGGTAAAATCCAGACCAAAAAGCGACTGCGCCCTGTGGGCAAGGTCCAGTATCTCCTGCGAGGGGTCAAAGGGGGCGTAGCGGCCGCCGCTGGCCGTGGTGGTGTTCCAGGAATCGTTGGTTTTGCAGCGGGCGTAGGTGGTGAGATACCGCCCGCCAAGAAAGACCACGCCGAGATCTTTGCCCTCCTCAAGATCAACGGCTTTCTGGATGTACATGAGCCGGTATTCGCGGGCGTAGCGTTCAACAGCTTCCCGCGCATCGGGCCCGTGTTCCAGCATGAACATGCCGCGGGCCTTGGATGTATACAGCGGCTTGAATACCGCGCGACCGTATTCTTTGACGGCGTCCAGAGCAAGCCCGATGTTCTCGGTAATGGTGGTGGGCGGCATGGGAATGCCACCCGCCTGCAGCGTTATGGTGCAGGAAAGCCTGTCGAGCACCCGCAAAACATGCAGCGGGTCGGAAAAGACAGGGGTGCCGCGTTCTTTGAGAAAGCGGAGAATCTCAAGCCTGTCCAGCAGGTCGGGGGAATACCGCGCCCCGATCTTCTTGATGATAAGGCCGTCCAGCGCCGAAATATCCTCGCCTTCATACAGGCAGCGGCCGGAAGGAAGGTCCAGCCGCACCTTATCCATCTCGATAAGCAGCCTGAAGCCGGTTCTTTCGGCAACGGCATCTGCAAGCCGTTCGGAAGACCAGCCTCCGCGTGTGCCGACAACGCCTATCTTCATATGCTTCACCTCATGGTTGGATCAGTTCCGGGCTGGTTTCATGGCCTGCTCAGCATAGGTCCGGAACAGGCCTGAGCAGAGCCGTCACAGGCCGGGGCAGGTCAGGGCCAGTTTCGAATCAGTAGTACAGAACATCCCTTGGCAGCCGGAAGGTGCGCCACGGCGCATCCTTGTGCATGGTGATCTTGTCCATGAGGAACAGGGACCGCATGTACATTTCTTTGGCAAAAGTGAAGTTCAGTTCGTAGCGCGTGGACGTGTAGAAGGAACGCGCAAGGGCAAAGGCCAGCCGTGCCTCATAGGTTTCATCGTTGTTCTGCTGTGCATATGCGGATGCGAACTGGTCGAATTCGTGTATGGCCCGGTTCAGTCGCTTGCGCATTTCCGGCTCGAACACCGGCATGCGGAAGTTGGAAACCATGAATACGGAAACGTCCTGCACGTAATCAAAGTCCCGCGAGCGGTGCAGGTCTATGTAGCGTATGGCCTGCTGGGTGTGGTCATACACCACGTTGTTCACGTTCAGGTCGCCATGGATGAAAACGGAGAAGGGCGCGCTGAGTTCTTCTTCCAGCTCCTCGCATTCATCCAGCAGGTCGTAAGTGGACAGGATGCGGGCAGCGCCCACCCCCATGGGCTCGCGCACCAGCTCGGGGTGCACCTGCTGTATGGATGACATGCGGGAGCGCAGTTGCGCCATGTAATCGACAGAAACCGGCGTGTTGCGGCGGGTTTTGTCCCATACCTCGCGCAGGGTCTGAAAGAGGATGAACAGGGCGTTGTTTACCAGTTCTTCGTCGCCGGTGAGCAGCACTTCGTCCAGCGTGCAGCCGCGCAGAAACTCGACCAGCAGCGAGGCATTGGCTCCCTCTTCATGGTACCCGTAAACCTGAGGGACAAGGTTGGGGAAAATGGTGCTCCAGCGCTCTATGTTCGCCCGTTCCTTCCGGACCTTGGCGATGGTGCCTTCCTTGTAGATGGAGCCAAGCTTGTTGGCCTGTTCCCGCATGGGACCGCCTTTTTCCGGGGCAGCGTCCACCCTGCCTATGCGGCAACCCGAGCGGGTGCCCCAAATGGCCTGAAAATCAATGTCCTGCAGGGAGCCCTGAAAGCCGGAGCTGGTCAGGGTGCGTTGCAGTGCCTCGAACTGGGTTATCTTGATTTTCTCGCCGATGATGCTGAAGATGAGCGCCTCGCCCACATTGAGCAGGGAATCGCCTATGCGTTCAAGATAGCGGTAAATGAAGATGACCGTGATGTGGTTGCGCGCATCCCGCCCGCTGCCCATTTCCGCAAGCACACGCTCAAACACATGCTTGTACATGGTATCGAGTTCGTATTCCGCCTTGCATATGGCAAGGGCGTTGTGCAGCTCTTCTTTCTCCATGGTGGGCAGAATACGGCGTATCGCCCCCTGTATTTCGGAGAATATGGGCAGGTAGTCGGTTTCCTTCAGGATGGTATGGTCCGAGAGGTACCCCATCTGGCGGACAATGCAGACGCAGAAGTCCGCAATGCGCTCAAGATTGACCGTGATGGCCAGAATTGAGCGGATGCGGTTTATCTCGCGCTTGTCGAGTTGCTTATCCGTGTGCAGGCGCGAATAGCATTTGTTCTCGATGATGTTCTTGAGATTATCTATGTAGTCGTCGCGTGTTTCGATCTTTTCCAGCAGCGGACGCGAGGGAGAACGCAGAAAAGAGAGGGTGGCATTGATTTGCCCCTCTACTTCCAGAATGATGAACTTGAAATTCTCGCTCAGACCTTCAAAGGTGATCATGTGTTATCCGGTGGTTACAGAAAGGGTGTTGCTCTCTGTCTTGTGGCGGTTTTCCTTCCAGCCGATCTTTATGGTCAGTTTACTTGAGTCGCCTGCCTTGCGCGCCTTGACGGAAAACTCCAGCAGGCCGTTGGGGGCAAGGTCTATCCTGTCACCGTGCGCGGCCAGCGTGACTTTTTCGTTTTCAAACCCCTGAATCAGGGATTCCAGAAAGACCTTGATGGATTGGGCATCCTGCATGGATTCGAATACGAATTTCTCTTCAGGCATAATGGTCTTCTCCGCTTGTAAGCAAATGCAGATTATGAGGCAGCCAGCCGTTCCCTGTAGCAGCGGATGACGGACGGACGGTCTACCGCGCCGGAAACTAGCTTCTTTCGTATGTTCAGGTCATCCCATGGCGGCTGAAGGCCTATTTCGCGGCCTGTTTTTTCCGCATCCTGCTGTTCCGCAGGGCGGGTCTTTTCCCCCATGTGGCAGTCGTCACCCATGAAGATGAGCAGCTCACGCTGCGCGCCGTTGCGCGAGCGGTTGTGCTGGTTCACCACTTCTATGAGAAAATCCGTGTAGCGCTGCGACTGCGGGTTCCATACCTCGTAGCCGTCAACATCATACCCGCGCAGCAGAATGGGCCAGAATTGTTCCGGGTGGGGAATGACAACGCCACAGCCAAGGCTCCTTGCTTCCTCGATAATTTCGGACGCCCTGTAGAAATAGTCCAGCGGAAAACCGCGTTTTACAGATTCTTTCACCTCTTTGATGAAAGCCTGCGCGTGGTTGATGAACAGGTGCCCGAACCGGGGGCGCATGCCGTCTGCGAAATCACGCAGCAACTTGTTCTTTATGGATGCCGGGTCAATCCTGTCCCTGTTCTCATCCAGCAGACGCTCCAGCTTGGCTGCCAGCAGGGTGACGAAATCAACCACCTGCTGTGTTGCGCCCGTCGCCCGTGCGGCCTTTTCAAGGCGCTCGTCGTGCGGCGTGCTGAAAGAAGCAAGAAATTCAAAGAGCTGGCTTGAGCGATACTGGAAGGTGTGGTCCAGCATGGCCTTGAAGGTGTGGGCCTGCTCAAGGCGTGTGTTGTGAAAATGGAAGAGCAGCTGCACCTTCTGGTTGAACTTGCTGGCGTAGCAGTCCACTTCCACGCCGGAATACTCGTCATAGGACATGAGCACATTGTGCTGCGTGGGAATGATCAGTTGCTCACGCGCGTTGGGGAACATGGTTTCTATGCGCTTGCGGCACAGGTCCATGGGGACGAATTCCGGGTGCCAGTGGCATGCGAGCAGGCTGTCCTGCCGGTTGTAGACGTGGGGCGGGTTCTCTATCTGCTGCCGTTGCCAGTCTGAAAGTTCCGTGGAGACGATACTGAGGAAAAGGTGCTGATCGTCTTCCGTGACAGCGGAAGAGAAGGCTGAGAGGAGTTTGTCGGTATCCTCGCAGTACCGGGCGGTGGGAGAAGGTGCGGGCTTGTGCATGGGGGGCCTACTTGTACCGCTGGTGGCAGTCGGTTTTGACGTGATTGAGTGCGTCTACGGCATCGTGCATAGCGGCGATGTCTGCAGAGGTCCATGCCTTGAGAAAGCGCTCAAGCGCGGCGTTGTATGGTGCGTAATATTCGGAACCGGCATCTTCATAGCGCGTCATCAGCCGCGATTGTTCCGTAAAGGCCTGCACGGCATCGGCCGGGGGCAGGATGCCTGCATGCACGGCGCGGTATATGGCCTTATAGCTGGATTGGAGTTCGTGTTTGAGATTGGTGTATCGCGGGAGTGGTGTGGCAAAGGCTGCTGTCGGGGCTGCGGCGGGCTCGTCTGCACCGGGCTTGCCTGTTCCGGGCGTGCCTGTTGCGGCGTGCGTGTCAGGCGTATTGGGTGCGGCAGGCATGCCAGGTGTGCCAATTGCGCCAGTCACCATATCAGGCGCACCAAGTGTACCTGTCACCATTTCAGACGCGCCGATTATATCCGTCGTATTTGTTGCATCAGGCGCACCGTCCGTATCATCCGCATCAAGGCAACCGTGGTCGTTTCTGTATTTCAGCTTGAGGCTCACCAGACCGTAGTCGTCTTTGACGCTTATCTGCAGCTTGCGGAACGCATCAAGAGAAGGGAGCTGCCGGCTATCTGGCTGGCCATCAGGCTCCTTCCCTTCCAATGCATCGGCGATGGCCCTGAACAGGGCGGGCAGATCATCGCGTGTGCATTCCAAACCGTGTTTCCTGCTCATACATCCCTCTTTGCAAAAGGCGGTTCCGTTCTGCGGCCAGCCATTTTAGCGCATGAGCGAGTCGTGTCAATGCGCAAGCGTTGTGCTGATCGATGCACGCAATACAGGGAGTACGAGAGAGGCATTATCGGCTCGGGGGCGGGCGCAGACATAAGCTTAGGCATATGGCAGGGCAAGAAAAAGGCCCCCGCAGAAGCGGGGGCCTTGGATAATCCGAGTGTGAACCGGGATTAGGCGTAGTAAGCGTGGTTGTCGACCAGAAGAGGATTGTCTTCCAGTTCTTCCAGGAACTTGTCTGCGCGTTCTTCCTGATCCGGCACATCGATGTCGGAGTGCACATACTCGCGGTAACCGGTACCGGCGGGAATGAGGCGACCCACGATGACGTTTTCCTTGAGGCCGCGCAGCGCGTCCATTTTGCCGCGCAGGGAAGCCTCGGTCAGCACCTTCGTGGTTTCCTGGAAGGAAGCCGCGGAGATGAAGGAAGAGGTGGTCAGCGATGCCTGAGTGATACCCAGAACCAGCGGCTCAGCCTTGGCAGGCTGGAGGCCTTCTGCCACCAGACGCAGGTTTTCGATGCGGAATTCCTGCTTGTCCACCTGCTCGCCGACGAGGAAGCTGGATTCACCGGTATCGATAACGGTGACCTTCTTCAGCATCTGGCGAACGATGATTTCGATGTGCTTGTCGTCGATACCCACGCCCTGGAAGCGGTACACGTCCTGAATTTCTTCGCACAGGTAGTTGGCAAGGTGCTTCTCGCCCTTGATGCGGAGAATGTCGTGCAGTTCCGGCTGGCCTTCGGTGAGCTGTTCGCCCGCTTCCACGAAGTCGCCTTCGGTAACGGTGATGTGCTTACCCTTGGGTACCAGATATTCCTTTGCCTCGCCGATTTCGGGAGTAACCTTAAGCTTGCGCTTACCCTTGGTTTCACCTTCGAAGGAGACAACACCGTCGATTTCCGTGACCACTGCAAGGTCCTTGGGCTTGCGGACTTCAAAGAGTTCCGCAACGCGGGGAAGACCACCCACGATGTCCTTGGTCTTGGAAGTTTCGCGGGGCTTACGAGCAATGATGTCACCGGCAGCAAGGTCCTGACCGTCGCGGATCATGAGAATTGCGCCCACGGGCAGCTGGTAGACGGCGGGAATGCTGGATTCGCCGCGCATCTTCGGTTCGCCCGTCGCATCGCAGATGGATACGGAGGGACGCAGGTTCGTGGTGCGGTACTCAATAATCGTACGGGTGGCCATGTGCGTGGCTTCGTCGATCTTTTCCTGGAAGGTCTTGCCATCGATCAGGTCGCTGAACTTGACCATACCTTCCACTTCGGAAACGAAGGGTTCGTTGAAGGGGTCCCATTCGGCAAGAATGGTGCCCTTCTTCACTTCCTGACCGTCCTTGACGTTCAGGCGCGAGCCGTTGGGCAGAATGTACTTTTCACGTTCGCGGCCCTGTTCGTCAACGATACCGAGCTGACCGGACTTGCCGAGCACGAGCATCTGGCCGTCACGGTTGGTAACAGCCTTGACTCGGGACATGACCACGCGGCCGGTATGCTGCGCTTCGATGCTGGAACGTTCGATTTCACGCGATGCCGTACCACCGATGTGGAACGTACGCATGGTAAGCTGCGTGCCGGGTTCACCGATGGACTGTGCAGCGATGATACCGACGGTTTCACCGGTGTTGACCAGCTGACCGCGGGCAAGGTCGCGTCCGTAGCACAGGGCGCACACACCATGTTCGCTGGCGCAGGTAAGTGCGGAGCGGATGGTGATGGTGTTGATGCCGTATGCATCCAGCTTTGCCGTCACCTCTTCATCGATGAGGGTGTTGGCAGGAATGAGCTCTTCCTTGGTCTCGGGGTGGAACACGGGGTAGAGCAGCACTCGGCCGAGGCAACGCTCGGTGAGGCGCATCTTGATTTCGCCGCCCTTAATGAGGTGGCCGAGTTCCAGACCGTCGACAGTGCCGCAGTCATGTTCGCCGATGATGACGTCCTGAACAACGTCAACCAGACGACGGGTGAGGTAACCGGAGTTTGCCGTCTTCAGTGCTGTATCCGCAAGACCCTTACGAGCACCGTGCGTGGAGGTAAAGTACTGCAGCACGGAGAGACCTTCGCGGAAGCTTGAGGTAATGGGGGTCTCGATGATTTCGCCAGAAGGCTTTGCCATCAGACCGCGCATACCGGCCAGCTGACGCATCTGGTCCTGGTTGCCTCGGGCACCGGAGTTGGACATCATGAAGATGGAGTTGAACGTCTGGTTCACTTCCTGCTTGCCGGTCTTGGGGCAGGTCAGGGTTTCCGTGGAGATGGACTTGATCATCTCGTTGGAAACGTCCTGAGTGGTCTTGGTCCACACGTCAACGATCTTGTTGTATTTTTCCGTACGGGTGATGATACCTTCGCGGTACTGGCGCTCGATATCGTCAACCTCGTCCTGCGAACGCTGAATGATGCCCTTCTTGCTGGCAGGAATTTCAAGGTCCTTAACAGCAATGGTCACGCCGGCGCGGGTGCCGAATTCGTAACCAAGGTTCTTCAGGCTGTCGCAGAGAAGAACGGTAGCCTTGATGCCGCACTGACGATAGGCGGTGGACACCAGACGGGCGATGTTCTTCTTGGTCATGACGCAGTTCACATGCTCGAAACCGAGTCCTTCGGGAAGGATTTCGGAAACCAGCACGCGGCCGGGGGTGGTAGCCACCAGCTCGCCGTTGGGCATGCGCACCTTTACGCGGGCATGCAGGGAAATCTGGCCATGATCGTATGCGGTAACAACTTCCCACGGGCCGCAGAAGTACATGCCTTCGCCCTTTTCGAAGGAACGTTCAACGGTCATGTAGTACAGACCGAGAACGATGTCCTGAGAAGGCACGATGACGGGCGAACCGTTGGCGGGCGACAGGATGTTGTTGGTGGACATCATGAGCACGCGTGCTTCGATCTGTGCTTCCACGGAAAGGGGCACGTGCACGGCCATCTGGTCACCGTCGAAGTCCGCGTTGTATGCGGAGCAGACGAGGGGATGCAGACGGATAGCCTTGCCTTCCACGAGGATGGGTTCGAATGCCTGGATACCCAGACGGTGAAGCGTGGGAGCGCGGTTCAGCAGAATGGGGTATTCGCGAACCACTTCTTCCAGAATGTCCCATACGACCAGTTCTTCACGCTCAACCATCTTCTTTGCGCTCTTGATGGTGGAAGCAAGTTCCCTTTCTTCGAGCTTGGAGTAGATGAACGGCTTGAAGAGCTCCAGAGCCATCTTCTTGGGAAGACCGCACTGGTGCAGCTTGAGGTTCGGGCCTACAACAATAACCGAACGGCCGGAGTAGTCGACGCGCTTACCGAGCAGGTTCTGACGGAAGCGGCCCTGCTTACCCTTGATCATGTCGGAAAGGGACTTCAGCGGGCGACCGTTGGTGCCGGTGATGGCGCGGCCGCGACGACCGTTGTCGAAGAGCGCGTCAACTGCTTCCTGCAGCATGCGCTGTTCGTTGCGGATGATGATGTCGGGCGCACCCAGCTCCATCAGACGCTTCAGACGGTTGTTACGGTTGATGACGCGGCGGTACAGGTCGTTCAGGTCGGAGGTGGCGAAACGGCCGCCATCGAGCGGAACGAGAGGACGCAGTTCCGGCGGAATGACCGGAATAACTTCCATGATCATCCACTCGGGCTTGTTGTCGGACTCGATGAACGCTTCAACAATCTTGAGGCGCTTGGTGAGTTTTTTCTTCTTGGTCTGAGAGCGGGTGGACTGGGATTCCTCGCGCAGGGTAGCGCGCAGTTCTTCCATGTTCAGCTCTTCCAGCAGGCTGCGAACAGCTTCTGCGCCCATGCCCACGGTAATGGCGTCTTCGCCGTAGTGGTCGAGCACCTGGAAGTACTGATCTTCGGAAATGACCTGCATCTTGGTGAGCGAGGTCTGGCCGGGATCAAGAACGATATAGGAATCGAAGTACAGCACCTTTTCAAGGTCGGCCATGGTCATGTCGAGCAGGGTACCGATCTTGGAAGGCAGAGTCTTCAGGAACCAGATATGTGCAACGGGAGCGGCCAGTTCGATATGGCCCATGCGCTCGCGGCGTACCTTGGATGCAATGACTTCAACACCGCACTTTTCGCAGACGATGCCGCGGTGCTTCATGCGCTTGTACTTGCCGCAGTTACATTCGTAGTCCTTAACGGGACCGAAGATCTTGGCACAGAAAAGACCGTCGCGTTCAGGCTTGAACGTACGGTAGTTGATGGTTTCCGGCTTTTTTACTTCGCCATAAGACCATTCCCGGATGCTCTCAGGCGAGGCAATGGAAATCTGAATGGCCTTCAGGTTGCGAATGTTGGTGGTCTGGGTGCTGGTGCCCCGGACAGTGAAAAGGTCGTCTAACGTCATGGTTGATACCCCTCCCAAAGTTGGTTTGTATGCGGGTTTCGGGAACCTGTCTCTGTATATTC
>JBKEAK010000032.1:0-8907 GCA_047972125.1 Halodesulfovibrio sp. | reverse complement strand
TTGCCACCGCGCTTGGTGATGAGCTCCGCAATCTTTTCACCGGAAATTTCCGAAACGTGGTCGCAGCGGCCACCGCGGAAGTTCTTGGTGGGGAAAGCGCCTGCTTCGTTCACGATGTTCACCAGCACCGCGGTACCGAATCCGGGCAGGCCTTCACCGGTAACAGGGTGGGAGCGCAGGATTTCTGCCCAGCGCTTGGAAGCAGCCTTGAACTTTTCTTCGTTGGCGTAGCCACAGCGTTCGCCACCGGCATCGTCCACGACAATGGCCTTGATCCTCTTGGAACCCATAACGGCGCCAAGACCGCCACGGCCGGCGGCACGTGCGGGACGCCCCCACGGGTCGGAGAACTGGATGGAGGCGGCGGTCAGACAGGCTTCACCGGCAGGTCCGATGAGCATGCTACAGGCCTTCTTGCCGTACTTGTCCATGAGGTAATCCATGGAATCGTACGTGCCCTTGCCCACGATGGGAGCAGCGTCTTCAAACACCACGCCGTCCTTGGTGATGATAATGTTGCAGAAATCGGCATCATCAGCGGGCTTGTCTTCCAGCACCATGGCCAGAATGTCCAGTCGGGCCAGCTTCTGACAGAAATTGCCACCGGAGTTGGACTCCTTGATGGTGCCGGTAAGCGGCGACTTGGCACCCACGGAGATACGGCCGGAGTTTGCAGCGGCAGTACCGGAAAGAAGACCGATGGCAGCAACAATCTTGTTGTCCGCACTCAATGCGTGCGTATCGGCAGGCACTTCATTGAGCACAAGGTGGGACGTAAGCCCGCGACCGCCCATTCCGGCGTACTTGCCGGGCTCTTCAAAACGATAGGAGCGGTCTCTGGTATTTATTCTGAGAATTTTGGACATGGTATTTACCTCTAGACCAGTTTTGCGAAGATGCGCACCCCACACCTTCAGTGCAGTATGTATTTGCTACCACGAAAAACATGATATACAGACCAAAGTAACGGCAACATATACCATTTCCCGAGCCTATTCTACAGTTTATTATATTTTACTTACTGTGTGTTACAGTAACAAAGCGTCATTAAAACACCAAAAAAGAACACACAACAACCAAGAATAACCAAGAATGACCCACATGGAACTATCCTTACAGACAACTGCCAACGGACTGCGGCACTGGAGCTACATACTCCAGCATGGGGTGCAGGTGAGCACCCCGGTCAACCTCAACGTGCGCCAGGTGCTTGAGGGAGCGTTCGCCATTCCTCACGACTATGTGGAAGACCGGATTCAGACCGTGTTTCTGGATGGCATGCCGGTGGACGACATTGACACGGCGGTGGTGCACGACGGTGCACGCATGGGACTGGCCGCAGCACTGCCCGGCGCTGCAGGCATTGCCATGCGACGCAACAGTCCCTACGCCGCACTTCGCGGAGACATAACCCGCAAGGCGGAAGTTGCCGCGCAGGCCGAAGACGGCCACATAACCCTGCTGCTCTTCAACCTCATCATGCATGAACAGGGAGAGCGCTTTCTGAACCGGGGAGTGGAATCAGTTGGGTGGCGCATTGCCAAGCTGCTCAAGGAGCACCCGGAAGGAGAGAACATCGCCATCGCAGCATCATCTGAAGTGACCAGCATGGAAGAGCTTGGCGATTGGCTGCAAAAAAACCCGGAAGCGACAGTACGCCTCCGGGTTGAGCAATCGGAATAATCCGTTTTGCGATCGGCCTGACGGAACCGGCTGGCCGAAAGGACTAGTCGTCGCCCCGCTCGTAACCGGGCAGCACGATGGAACCGGAATCCTGAGAGCCGGAGCCCTTGGGACAGTCCTTCTGCAGGTAGCAGATTTCGCATGCGCCCTTGAAGGGGTAATGCGTGACAATGGCAAACTTGCGCGAAAGCATGGTGCCCTGCTCGTTATAGGGGCAGCCTTCCGCTTCCATGGCATCCACAAGCCCGTCAGTAGGCTTGGGAGCAGGTGCGCAGCCGGCGTCCTGCACTTCGGGCAGAAGCTGGTTCAGGGCGCACATCACCATAACCTGGGCAAGGCTTCCGGCAAGGTATGCGCTGGAGGGCGATTCGTCCCAGATATTGTCCACATCGGCTTCCACTTCATCAGCCAGCCATACGGCCAGATACTGAATCTTGCCCACCTTGAGCTTGCGCGCAGAAAGGTGCGGAGCCCACTTTTCCCAAAGCTGGCCCATGAGATCCATGGTGTTGCCATCAACGCGAGATTCCTGACTCACGCTCATGAGCAGCTCCATGTCCAGATACGGTCGTACTTCCATTGCTTCACTGGTATAATCGGCCATATGTAATCCCCGGCTTTAGTTTATGGTTGAAGTCGCGGAGACTTTGCGGCATTCCCGCCCGTACGTCAAGCCGCAAGCAAGGCACCGCCCGCGCCCCGCGCCACTTGCAGGGCCTGCATGACCACGCTCTTTACTTAAGGCCCTGCCTGCCCTATCATATGGTGAGTACGGCATCCGGCCACAACACGCCGGAACTCGCTTCCGCCCCTCATGCAGACGGCCGGAGGCCTGCACCGCCACTGCAACAGGACAAGCACCCACGATGCCTCTCCCGCCCGTCATACCCGAACAAATCAGGCAGTCGGAAGACCTGATCATACGCCCCTTCCTCCTTCTGGGACTGGAAGGAGCCAAGCGCCTGCCGCTGAGCCACCGCCCCTACACCACCCTGCAGGACGACACGGCCATCATCATCGGCGACATGGTTGCGGACGCAGAGGCACGATGGGATGCAGGATTCGTGGCCCGTTCGCGGGCCGGGCAACTCCCTGCCGCCGGACCGCTCGCACAGCAAACCCCGCTGATAGCCCCGGAAAGGACATCCGGCCGATTGCTGGATTCGACGTCCTGACCAACATTACCGGCTTACGCCTGCTTTCGCGGCCATCTGCCGCAATCACACCGAAAGGAGACTACATGAGCAAGGGATACAAGCTCCCCGCGCGAATTCGATACGAATACGAAATGGAAAAGGAAGCCAAACTGGAATACGCCCACGGCGTTTGGGGCGGCGTGAATCCCCATGGAGAGATTGAACTGAATTTCTACACCGAGAGCGATAAACTGCCCACGGTATCCGAACGCATCATCGCGCCTGACGGAAGCATCGGACACGAAATGGTTCCGGTGGAAACCGAACACAAGGTAGTCATCCGCAGCATCCATTCCCGCGTCGTCATGAACTACAACACGGCCCGCGCCATGTATGACTGGCTTGATGAAAAGCTCACCGCACTTGAAGCGGAATGGGATGCAACCGGAACCGGCCCCATGTTCGACGGTCCCGAGACCGGTGGACTGGAGCAGTAGCTTCCTTCTCCAGCAGCAAAGAATCACCTCCCTTTCGGGAAGTATTTCAGACTGCTGACGAAGACATTTCTGGTATTTTTGGGCTCCGCCGGGCAAGAACCTAACGTTCCTGCACCTCATATAAGCGATAAAAATCCATTTTTTGGACATCAGTTTCGGCTTAATGAAGTCTGCTTTCGAAAAAACGGGACCTCTCATACAATAAAAAACGCCTCCCTTCCGGGAGGCGTTTTTTATTCATCGCAAACGGAAACAGGGCAGACAATTGCAGCCTGACCATCCGGCCTCTACCGGCGCAGCTTTCTCCGCACTACGGCAGTTACCGGTGCAAGCATGTCCGGCGCAAGAAAACGCACCACCACGGCATACACAAGGCAGAAAAGCACCCCACTCACGCCAAGCGCCATGAAAGCCCCGAACAAGGGAGATGCAGGGAACAACAAGGCCACACGCCCCACTGTCCACCATGCGGCCACTGCGGCAGGCAGGCTCAGCACCACAGCTTTGGCAAGCGCAACCGACACACCCGCAAAGGCAGCACCACCAAAGCGTCGCCGCCATACAAACGACAGCATCAGGGTATACAGCACCACCGAGCAGGTTCCCGCAAGGGCCACACCAAATGCGCCCAACACCTTTGCAAACCACCAGTAGGCAGGTAGCGCCAGCACGGTTGCCACGGTGCCGACCACGGCAGGGGTTATCGTATCTTTATGGGCGTAAAAGGCACGCCCCACAATCTGCTGAATGCCCCAGAAAGCCACGGCTGCCAGCATGACCTGCAGCAACGGAGTCGCACCAAGCGTCTGCTCCGCGCCAAAGCCCCCCTGCTGGAAAATAAGACGGAGAGTCGGCTCCGAGGCGGCTATCATCCACGCGGATAACGGCACGATGATCAGCATGGTATTGCGCAGTGCCGTATTGAGCGTGCTGTTGAACTGTTCCGTCTCGCGCTTGGCCACAAGGGCCGCAAGAAACGGATAGGAGGCAACACCGGCCGCCTGCGCCACAACGCCCACAGGCACCTGCATGATGCGCCGTGCGTAGTTGAGCAGACTCACTGCACCGTCGCCTGTCAAAGAACCGAAAATGCGGACAAACTGCTCATCCAGTACCACGATGGACTGCCCGATCATCAGTGGCAGAGCCAACAGCATGAAACGGCGCACGCCCGAATGCCGGAAACAGGGAAACAGCCGCATGCCGCCCCCGGAGCGCACCGCCAGAAGCGGCAGCAGAAAACTGCCCACCGCCGCACCGCCGAGCACGCCCCAGCAAAAGCCTTCCATACCGGAATCAATCATCAGCCAGCCGCCAAGAATGATGCAGGCGTTGTATACCAGCGGGGTCAGGGCAGGCACAGAGAACTGCCTGCGCATGTACAGCACGCCCGAAAGGCAGGCACCCATGAGAAAGAACACCTGCGCGGGCAGGATGATCCGCAGAAAATGCGCAAGGCGGCTGAGCGAATGCGCATCAAAGCCCGGTGCAGCAACCTTTGCCAGCCATGGGGCGGCTATCCACGCCACAGCAGTGAGCAGGCCCGCCACCACCGCCACCCAGCAAAGCACGGCGGAAAGAAACCGCCAGCCTTCCTGCTCGTCGCGCTCAAAATATTCAGCCAGCAACGGGATGAGCGTGATGGAAAAATACCCCCCAGCCAGCAGGTAATTCAGAAAGTCCGGAATGACGAACGACGTAAAATAGATATCCGATTCCACGGTGGCCCCGTGGTAATAGGAAATGAATTTATCGCGGATAAGCCCCATGAAACGTGAAAGAAACACGCTTCCGGCCATGATGAGGGCGGCCGTTCCCATACGGTGCCGCCCGGTAAGAATGCCCATCGGCAGTTGATCTCCTTGCTGCAGTGTGCGTTGCAGGTTTCTGCCTATACTATCGTCTCCCGAAAGGCCAGCAAGGGGGTTGATAGTAGTACTAGCAGCCACTACATTTTTGTGAACAATATGGAAAAAAGTAGTTCTTAAAAGGACAACTAAATCCTATTTTTTCAATCACAACATGCTGATTATATTGCTATATGATTTTTTCCACATTTCCTTGTTGACATACGGAAATCATTTTCCTACAAGCAGGCAACAGCACTCATGACGAGGACGCGAGGGAATGGCCCGTTGACCGTCCGGCAACCTGCTCAGGCAAGGTGCCAAAGCCGAACCATGCGAGACATGGACCATGAGGCCTGATTCTGCAAAGCAATCGGCCTCTCGGTATGAGGGGTCGTTTTTTTCTTGGCAGCCCCGAAATTGCGATGCAGACACAGGCATTGCAAGTGCTGCAGACTGAATACGGAGACTACGGCGGGCGGATTTATGACTTATTGCGCGCCCACCGAAGCGGACTTTCCGCTTGAACAACAATGACAGCTAAAACGTCGGTCAGATTGTCCGATCGCCGGTGGCGCAACCGCACCGGAAGGGAGAACGTACATGCTTACTTTTCTGGAACGCCTGAACACCTGCCCCAAGGCAACCATCAGCTTTCTCTACCACGACAATGGTAAAACCCCCATGCCCAAGGATTATAGCGATCCTCTGACGCTTCTTGGCGACATAAAGCTGCTCAAGCTCAGCCCCGCCCAGCAGGACGAACTGCGATGCGCCGTTCGTAACGACCTGTCCACTGCCAGCGCTGAAGAAATCTGGCGAACTCGTGCCTTCCGCAAAAACGTGATCCACTCGTTCGGTTCCATCGTGTAGCAATCCCCTGCATGCATGCGAAAAGGCCGGACAATTGTCCGGCCTTTTTTTATACGCATATGGCGGCGATGACTTACATGAAGCCCATGTCGGCCAGCACTCCCGGCAGTTCCGAATATCCGTGGATGGTCCGGTAGCGGCCGCCCCGGCGCACATCGGGCGAACCGAGGTTCAGCCAGACTGCATGCATGCCCACGTTGGCGGCACCCCACACATCGTCCATGTAGTTGTCGCCAACCATGACAACCTGCGAAGGCTGCAGTCCCAGATCGGAAAGCACGTAACGCCAGAAATCGGGCCACGGCTTGGGTCTGCCCACACGCCTGTAGGTGTAGATTCTGTCCATGAGCGAACCGAGCCCGATGGTATCGAGCGAGGCACGCACTTCGTCGTCTTCGGATTCCGAAGCGTTCGAGGCAAGTCCTATGGTCCACGAAGAACGAAGCGCCTGAACCGCATCAAGCACTCCATCTACGGCAGGAACAGGCGACCAGCCTCTTCCCGCCCCCATATAATAGGGCATGGACGTCATAAGCGTTCCACCCCAATCAAACAAAATTGCTCTGTCTTTCATTGCTCTCCCCCTGCAAGATGCATGGCGCGGCTTTACCGCATCCGTGTCATGCCTTGCAAGCGGGAAAAGGGCAACCGGCCTGATCTACCTTACCAACTTGCACAAGGAACCATGCCCGCTCCGACCTAATCAGCATGCGCGGTCCTGATCAGCGTGCACGGGCCCGCTCCGAGGCCACCATATTCTCAAGACCGAATTTCTTGATCTTGTAGCCCATCTGCCGCGCGGTTATGCCCAGTTCCTCCGCAGCCCGGTACTGAATCCAACCGGTGCGGCGCAGCGCGCTCACCACTTCATTCCGCTCCATATCCTTGAGTGAGGCGGTGACAGCGGCCCCCTTGGCTCCCATGCGGGCACCTTCCATTGCACCGAGAAGCGGCAGCAACATGCCTGCGCTTATATTTCCGCCGTCGGTCATGGCCACAAGGCTTTCGACCACAGCTTCCATCTCGCGCACGTTGCCGGGCCATTCATAGCGGCGCAGCACCTCAAGTGCATCCATGCCGAATCGCAGATGCCTGCCATACTCGCGGGCGGCACGTGCAATCAGGTGGTTCAGCAGCGCCTCCACATCCTCCCTGCGTTCACGCAGCGGCGGAACATGGATGACCATTTTGCCGGAAAGCGAATCGAACAGATCAGAGCAAACTCCGCCCTGCTGGACAAGCTGCGCCACATCCGGCCCGCACAAGGCAAGCACGCGCACATTCACACGACGCACAAGACGGGTGCCGGGGCGCTCTATGCCCTGCCCCTGCAACACGCCAAGCAGCTTGGCCTGCAGATCGCGCGGGAGCCACGTCACGTTTTCAAGGCATGCGGTTCCTTCATGGGCTGCTTCAATGCGCTCTACAAAGTGACTGGTAATGCTGTCCTGAGAGGGAATTTTGCCGCCATTCCAAACCTGACGTCCCTGCGGACGGGAAAAGGCGCGGCAGTCAATGCGAACGAACGGCTGGCGGGCGCGTTCAGAAAAATCATGTATGAGGCCGGCCAGAAGGGCCCTGCCGACACCGTCTTCCCCCTGCAGCAGCACCGGGGCATCCGAGGCGGCAGCCTGCTCCATGAGGCATTCCACATCAGCCATGACAGGGCTACGCGAGATCATGTGTGTGCGCTGCGATTCCTGCGCAACGCGATACCGCAAGGCAGCGTTTTCCCGCTTCAGGGACTCCACCTTTTCCGTCACCAAGTCGTTCAGGCTGACAAACTGCCCGATAAGCCCGGCCACGGTTTCCAGAAAGGCAAGGTCCGCATCCATTGCAACAGGCGAAACGAAAAGCCTGTCCACCATCAGAAGGCCCGACTCCCGGCCATGAACAAACACGGGCACCCCAAGCAGCGCGACCTTTTGCCGCGTTATGCGCCGGGCAACCGCGCCATCCAGAAACAGAGGAGTCCCCTGCCCTTCCATGATGACAAAAGCCTGTCCCTTGGACACGGCGCGGATGATGTCTGCGTCTGACATCCCCCAGCCTTTGCGGGCCTGCTCGCGCGGTGTACGGTCATAAGAAACACTGGAAGCAACACCCGCACGGTCACGTTCCAGCAACACTATGCTGCCGTGCCCCATGGAAAGCCGTGCCCCCAGAATGGCAAGAATATCGTGCAATGCGCTCTCAAGCCGGAGCGCCCTGCCGATGATGCTGCCAATTTCGGCCAGTATCGTAAGCTTGATGGTATCGGATGTTTCGTTCATGCACATCCCCAAGCAAAGGGGATGCCGAAACGGCCACTACCTACAAATTTGTATACCTATCAAGCTGTTAACGGAACACCATGAAAACACTGCCAATTCCAAATCCATATTTGTTGTTATAAAACTACAATAATGTTAATTTATGCGTTTTATAATTATCATTTTTGTAAAAATAGTCACTAACCTACGCCAACTCTACATTACCGGGGAGTTCAGAGCAAATTGGTCGGATTTTGCCCCATTTTTCACAGCAAACAGTGTTATACAATTTTGTCATTTATGGTATGAGAGGGAGTTCTGCCACTTACAAGCGTAGAGCAGCTCCAATATATGAAGCCGGGCTGGTGCCCGGCTTCATATACTCTCAGTCACCGAGCCCGCCCTGCAAGGCACGTCCGGCCACACACTATCAGCGCAGGCCAAGTGATTCCTGAATGCCTCTGGCAGTGGGCGTAGTGCACAGGCCGCCAAGGTTGGTGCAGCGCAACTCGCCGGGCAGCATCTTGCCCACACGGAGCATGGTGCTGATCACTTCATCCAGCGGAATGACAGGGTCGAATCCCGCCATGACCATGTTGGCGGAAGCAACGGCGTTGGC
>JBKEAK010000031.1:0-9220 GCA_047972125.1 Halodesulfovibrio sp. | reverse complement strand
TCATTCGTAATGGAAGAGCCTATGGGCCAATGATGGAGGGGTGAGAAGAAAGATGGCAGTTCCTCTCACCATAAATACATAAAAATGAAGGGTTGAAAGGAGTTGCAATGACTTCTGGGGAAAGAAAACCAACGTTGTTGTGGGCATTGTTGACGTTCCTGCTGCCGGTTGCGGTAATTCTGTACGGAACGGTGTGGGTTGGGGTGCGCCCCCCTGTGCTGCCGCTGCTTGTAGCTGTGGCGCTGGCAGGCATAATGTCTCTGCGCATTGGCTATACGTGGGAAGAGCTGCAGGAAGGCATGCTCTCAGCCGTGGGCAGAATCCAGCTCGCCGTGGCCATTCTCATGCTGGTGGGCATGATCATCGCCGCATGGATGGCATCCGGCACCATTCCCGCCATCATTTATTGGGGGCTCAAGCTTATTTCCCCTGAGCATTTTCTTGTTTCCACCTTCTTTTTGTGTGCGGTAGCCTCGCTCGCTACCGGCACCTCCTTCGGCACCATGGGAACCATCGGTGTGGCCTTGCTGGGCGTTGGCGGTGCCATGGGGTATGACCCCGCATGGACCGTGGGGGCGATTGTTTCCGGTGCCTATTTCGGCGACAAGATGTCTCCCGTTTCCGACTCCACGAACATTGCGGCAACCGTGTGTGATACGCCGCTGTTCAACCATATTTCGTCCATGCTCTGGACCACTGTGCCCGCCATGATCATTGCCACCGTGGGCTACTGGATTCTCGGCACCATGCACGACGGCAGCGCCGCCACCATGGGTAACATCCAGCCCATCCTCACCAGCATTGAGGGCTCCTTCAGCCTTTCGCCCATCGCATTCATTCCGCCGGTGCTCATGATCGTGCTGGCTTACAGACGCCTGCCCGTTCTGCCGGTCATGGTTATCTGCGTGGTCAGTGCACTTGCCATTGCTCTGGTGGAAGGGGCAACGGTGGCCGAGCTGGCATCGCAGCTGACCAAGGGCTATCAGGCCAAGACCAGTTCGCCCGAACTGAACAAGCTGCTTTCCCGCGGCGGTCTCATGAGCATCATGGTGACCATTCTCCTGCTCACCTCCGGCATGGCGTTCGGCGGCATACTGGAGAAGGCGCGCGTGCTTGAAGTGCTGCTTGAAGCCATGCTGCGCGGCGCAAAGAGTGCAACCCGCCTTGTGGGTTCCACCATCATTGCCTCTTACATCATCCTGCTTGGCACGGGCAGCCAGATTCTGGCCGTGGTTGTTCCCGGCCGTGCGTTTGCCGATGCCTACAAGGAAGCGGACCTTGCCCCCGAGGTGCTTTCCAGAACCTGTGAAGATGCAGGCACCCTCGGCTGCCCGCTGATTCCCTGGAGCGTGCACGCGTTCTACATTCTCGGGGTTCTCGGCGTAAGTGCCGTGGAATTCATGCCGTTTGCCTTCCTGAACATTGTGGTGCCGTTCATATCCATCGGATGTGCTCTCACCGGATTCGGGATTTTCAATAGAAAAGGTGAAAGGGTTCGCTTCCTCGCCGGGAAGTAGTCCCTTCCGAGCTGAATAGCTAAAGGATTGATCATGTCTCAGAAGAATATAAAGAACGTTCTGTTCATCATGCTTGATACCCTGCAGTTCAATTACCTTGGCTGCTACGGGAACAAGGACGTGCAGACCCCTAATCTGGACAAGTTTGCCGAAAAGGGCTTTCTGTTCGAAAACGCCTACAGCGAAGGCCTGCCCACCATACCTGTCCGTCGTGCCATCATGACCGGCCGGTTCACGCTGCCTTACAGCGGCTGGCGTCCGCTGACCACCGAAGACACCACCATCACCGACCTGTTGTGGTGCCGTGAGGTGCAGACTGCGCTTGTGTATGACACGCCGCCTATGCGCCTTCCCAAATACGGCTATTCGCGCGGGTTTGACTATGTGCGGTTCTGCAACGGCCACGAGCTTGATCACGAGACGTTCAGCAAGGTCCCGCTGAATCCGGAATTCAAGGGGGAAGATTACCTTTCGCCCAACTGGCTGAAGAAGGATGAAAACGGCGAGTACGATGCTTCCAGCAAGTCGCTTATCCGCGAGGCGGAATGCTATCTGCGCCAGCGCCAGAACTGGACCTCTGATGCCGACAACTACGGCTCGGTTGTCATCAGCGAGGCAGATAAGTGGATCAAGGAAAAGCGCGACCCCAACCGTCCCTTCTTCCTGTGGCTCGACTCCTTTGATCCGCACGAACCGTGGGACCCGCCGTCAATCTGGGAAGGCAAGCCCTGCCCCTACAACCCGGACTACGAGGGCAACCCCTTGCTGCTCGCCCCGTGGACCGAGATCGAAGGCGTGATGACCGAAGAAGAGTGCCAGCATATCCGCGCTCTGTATGCCGAAAAGGTCACCCTCATCGACAAGTGGCTCGGCAAGCTGTTCGATTCTCTGAAGGCGCAGGGCCTGTGGGATGAGACCATGATCATCGTGACTTCCGACCATGGCCAGCCCATGGGCTCCGGCGAGCACGGGCATGGCCTCATGCGCAAGTGCCGTCCCTGGCCCTATGAAGAGCTTGTGCATGTTCCGTTGCTGATGCACCTGCCCGGAGTGGAAGGCGGCAAGCGCGTTGAGAGCTTTGTGCAGAACGTGGATATTACCGCCACGGTTCTCGATGCTCTGGGCCTGAGTCAGGATGCGCTGGAGCAGACCGGTCATGAAGGCATTCAGACCTACGGGGCTGAAGACCTGCACGGCATGAGCCTGCTGCCGCTGATGCGCGGCGAGGTGGATCGTATTCGTGACTTTGCCATTGCAGGATACTATGGCATGTCATGGTCCATCATTACACACGACTTCAGCTATATTCACTGGTTGCAGAAGGAAATAGACACGGATTCCATGAACCGGATATTCTACGACGGTTCCGGTTCCGGCGGCAACGCAGGTGCCCAGTCTGCCAAGCTGGAAGTGAAGGAAGAAATGTGGACCTGCGTTCCCGGCGCAGAAGTCAGCGTTCCCGGTACTGATGAACTGTATGACCGCAAGGTGGACCAGTTCCAGTTGAAGAACATTATCGAAGAGCAGCCGGAAAAGGCCAAGGAACTGCTGCAGACGCTCAAGCTCTACATCGGAGAGCTCAGAACGTCGTAGGCAAAACCGGCACGGCAAGCGGCTCTCCTGCATTGAAAGGAAACACCATGCATACGCAACAGGTTGATGAATTCTGGAGAATCAAGGTCGACAGTGACGTCTGGAAACAGGTGCTGCACTTGGGCCAGAGAAAGGAGTTTCGTCATGGTGATATCATTATCGATGCAGGGGAGCTGGTAAACAGGCTGTATTATCTCGAATCCGGCGTGGTGAGCATGAAGCGGGCGTCATGGGGCGGCGCGGAAAAGATCATCATGCATATTGAAGAGAATACGCTGTTCGGCGAGGTGCCTTTCTTCATGCACCAGCCCATACTCAGTTTTTTCATCTGCCATCAGGACGCAGTGGTTTACAGTTTTTCCCGCGAGGCGGTGGACGGCATGCTCGCCAAGCACCCGGAAATTGCCAAGGACATCATCCGCACCCTTGCCGAAAAGGTGAGCGCGCTCAGCAACCAGTCCGCAACGCTCGGGCTGGACAGCCTGTACCAGCGCATCGTCAAGTTCATACTGCTCCGCTATAACTCCATGCCTCTGGAGGATAACGAGATCATCTCGCTGGGCTCGTTGCGCATGCGGGATATCGCCAGCATCCTCGGGGTGCACAGGGCCACGCTGTACAAGGCGCTCAAGGAGCTTGAACATATGAACCTGATCAGGATGCTGGACAGGAACAGGATACATGTTCTCAATGTGGATGAACTGGCAGCCATTGCATACGAATAATCAGGATTTTTTGGAGAACGATAATGACCACGATCAATACGATAAGCGATGCCCATCTCGCGGAGCGGTTCCAAAGCTTTGGCGATGCCATCATCTTTTTTCACAAGGAACTGTGCCCGCACTGCAAGAACATGGAAAAGGTTCTGCTCAAGTTTTCCGCCAAGGCACCTGCCGTTGAGATTTGCAGCGTAGATAGCGAAAAGCACCCTGAGCTGCTGCAGGAACTGGGTTTTGAGCGTGTGCCCACGCTGGTATTCGTACGCGAGGGCAAGGTGGCCAAGATTCAGTCCGGCATCATGAATCCCCGCGAACTTGCAGCCCTGCACGCATCCATTTAGCGGCGGGCAACTCAGGAGCCTTTTGTGAGTCACGCATATGATCTGATCATTCTCGGTGGTGGCGTTGCCGGTATGACGTCCGCCATTTACGCGGCGCGGGCCAGCCTGCGCGTGCTCATTCTTGATGAGAACGCCTGCGGTGGGCTCGTCAACTGGACCCGCGTTGTGGAGAACATGCCTTCCTACAAATCAATCGGCGGCCTTGAACTTACCGCACGCATTCAGGAGCAGGTTGAGGAGCTCGGTGTGGATGTGGAAGAAGCCGTGTGCATTGATTCCATAGACCTCGGCGGAGCCGAAAAGAGTATTGTCGCAGATGACGAGACCTATACCGCCAAGGCCGTCATTATCGCCACGGGGCGCAAGCCTGTGCCGCTTGAGGTGGCGGGCGAATGTGAGCAGGTGCATTTTTGCGCCATCTGCGACGGTGCGGCCTATGTGGGCAAGCGTGTGCTCGTTGTCGGCGGTGGTAACAGCGGCTTTGACGAGGCCATTGCACTGCTGGATCAGGGTGTTTCCGAATTGGTGCTCGTGGAGAAAATGGATCGCTTCTTCGCCGCACGCACCACGCAGGATCAGCTGATGGCGCGCACCAATGCGGATGTCCGTCATTCCACGGAGGTTGCTGCCGTGTGCTGCAGCGACGGCCTGCGCAGCGCTACCTTGCGTAACGTGGTGACCGGCGAAGAAGAGGTGCAGGCTTTTGATGGTATTTTCGTCTTTATGGGGCAGCAGCCCGGTACAGAGATGTTCAGCGGGCAGATTGCACTGGATGATGACGGATACATCGTTACGGATGAGCTTATGGCTACCTCTGTTGCCGGTGTCTATGCCGCTGGCGATGTGCGCCGCAAGAAGTACCGGCAGATAACCACTGCCATGGCGGATGGAACCGTGGCTGCTCTGGAAGCGGAGCGGCATATTCATAGCCAGATGCAGGGTTCGAAAGGGTAGAGCGACATGCCGGAACTCCAGATAACCGTTCTGGACCCGGATGCCCGTCAGGTGCAGCAGGCGGCAGGACGTCTGCGTGCCCTGCTGAGAAGCGGGGGCGTGCCTGCCTGTGTCCATGAGGTCTCCTGCTATCTAGAGATATCCCGCCGCGGACTGGCGGACAAGACGCCCGCAATCGCTTTCAATGGTATGGTGCTGCACTGCACGAGTCTGGATGAGCCGGTGTTACGTGAGTTGGCCCGCAAGCTCGGAACGTTGCATGGCGGTACACCTTGTGTGTAGCGTGCTCCCTGCGGACGGGCTGAGAATCACGCTGTCTTTCAGAGACTGAATGGAACAAGGGGAGGCTTGCAGAAGCCTCCCCTTTGTATTTCGGCCCATGAGTAGTAGGCACTTTTGCAATGCCGTGAATTGGTTAAGGGGGACACGGTTGACAATTGGAGCATGTACTGTCTGATTTAAACTGGTCACTCCGGGCCGTTTCTGATAGCCGCTATGCAAGTCCGCATGTGGACACGCAACGAGGAGCGATATTTTGGACATCCGATACGAGAATATGACGCACAGCGTAAGGCAATTGCAGCACGAACTGGCAACGTATCTTGCGCTGATGCCGGCATTGATGTGGCACATTGATGCAGCCTTCAACGAAATAGTGTTTACCAACGATTACAAGATGCCGGGGTTGGGCAACAAGGTGCCTCTTGTGCTCAAGGACATTTCTCTGGCGAAAACGCTTGTGCATTCCGACGACCTCGGTGCTTTCTACGGTGCAATGGATTGTGTCAGGGCACTGCAACCTTCAACCGTTGCATTCAGAATGGGTGACGAGGCAGGCAACTGGCATTGGCTTTTCCTGAAGGGGCAGCCGGTGCAAAATGAATCCTTCCGTTATGTCGGCATGATAGGAGCCTGCGCTTCGCTGGTGGGCTCCATTGCGGACAGGGGGGCGGCAACCATGTGTCCGGACTGTCTTGAGCTGCTGGACCACCCCTCCCTGCTTGTGGAGTATGCCGGCAAGAAGGTCGCTGCCGCCAATGCCGCCGCCCGTCGCTTCTTTGGTTATGAAGTTGTGACGGATTTCCCTTCACTTGATGGCATTATGGAGGGAGTAAACGGGCAGTATCGCCTCAGTATATATGAGCATCTTATATTTAACGCCGTATGGCGGGGGGCACTGGCCCTGAAAGATGCATCGGGTGTGCGCAGAAAGTGTGATGTTCAGCTCCGGGCCGGTGTTCGTGAAGGCTCGCATGCCCTGTGGATGGTGATTGAGCCGGTTTCTGCAGCGGCCTCCACTCCGATGTTGTCAGAAGGTGGCTGCGGCAATTTATGTCAGGCGCTGGATAAGGCTCATACAGAGGTGCAGGCACTGCAGGCGTTGCTGGAACACCAGCCGGAAGGGCTGAACGCTGAAGGGGTGATGCTGTCACATATTTATCCTTCGGAAAATCGGGTTGAGGTGACCGGCGTGGGCGAGCCGTTCAAAGGCATGGAGCCGCATACCTGTTATCCCTATATCGGTTCCATCGCGGAGAACATTGTTCAGTATGCCTTGCCGCATATGGTGGTTGAGGAAACCATACGAAGCATCCGGCCAATCGACTGGGCATTGTTCATTCCGGGGGGCATTCATTCCTATTACGCTGAGCCGCATTATGAAAACGATGAACTGGCGTATGTGCTGATATATTGCTCTACAAAGAGCGGGGCATTCGGTTCTGGCGGGCATGCGGCATGCAAGGATGCCGTGCTGCAATTGGCTGACCGGCTGAAACGGTTAGGTAGTGACTGAAGCCCGCAGGTGCCGTAACCAGAGGGCTTAACTGGTCAGCTGGTTCCGGTGTGCAGGGCACATTGGAACGTCTGGTTGTACCAGAGGTGCTGATGCACCGAAGGGGGCCGCTTGCGAATCATATGTGGTAGACCCGAAAAACGACGCCTTAGGGCGTCTTTTTTTGTTTCTGCAATGTTATTTCAGTGTGTTGTGAGGCAAATATGACAGAGAGATGTGATGCACCATGGTGGAGGTGTAGTACTGTATTGTTTTGTTATTGTGCCTGCATTGATGTTGTTTTGTCACAAAATGTTTCACTGGTTGGGCCAGAGCGCGTTTTTTGTATTTTCTTTGTTGCCACCATATTGCAGTGTAGCTAGTCTTGCATCCATAACGTTCGGAAATGAAAAGAGAGAGGCTGGTTGGGCCAGATATGCAGAAGTCGGCAGATGCAGTTGCAGAGCAAGTTCTGGAGTTGATTCATGAGATAGGCATAAAGCCGGGAGGCAAGCTTCCCGGTGAGCGCCCGCTTGCGGACAGGTTCGGATGCAGCCGCAATACGGTGAGAGAGGCTCTGGCTGCTTTGTCGGCACGTGGCACTGTGGAGATACGCACCCGCAGCGGGGCGTATCTGCGGGAAGGCGCCTTGGCGGATAGTGTGGGAGATGCTTCAGGAATACAGCAAGCCTTTGAAGCGCTCGAAACACTCGGGCCTGCCCTTGTAGGCAGAACATGCCGCATGGCTGGTGAAAGCGAACATGAGCGGATAGAGCGGGTTACCGCACGCCTTGGCAGGGCACTGGTGGATAGAAATCCTTACGAGGCATGGCAGGGGCTCATGGCTTTTTACAATGTGCTGGCAGGCATATGCGGCAACTCGCTGTTGCGTGATGCCGTTGTCAGCATTGCTCGGTCAGGTCAAAGCTGTGGTGCTCTGAATGCGATCCCTGAGCTTGTGCCCAGCTCTTTGCAGCATTTTTTTGCGGAACACGTGGAAATGCTGCAGGCCATGAGGCAGCGCGAAATTGCCCGGGCAACTTGTCTTGCTGCAGCCAGCATCGAGGCCTTTGGCAAGATGCTCATGGGGGAGTGCCAAACATGGCAGGCTGAGGCAGTTGGCAGACCAGAGGGTGAGTCAGATGATGACGCGTAGAAATTTTTTGCAGTTGTGGAGAGGCAACCGGACCCAACCGACTGCAAGGCAGCCTGAAGAAGCCCCCGCTGAGGAGAATGCGGATAGTCTTCGGCAGGCTTACATGCGGGCTATGGAAGCTGGAATTGATCCTGCGACATTGGCTCAGGAGGAATTGGTACGAAGGTTTTCTTCAAAGGTAACATCTAACAATGCGGCTGATTGAAGATGTGCCGGGGCGACCGCCAAGTCTGGCCCCGACACTGATGCCATCATCCGCAGGGGAGTTCCTTATGGACAGGGACAGCAACGGTATTCTTTACCTTGAAAGCCGCAGGCTGGTCAAACGCTGGAATGGACCATGGCCTGCACTGGTGAACACGCTTATCATGGCGGTGTTCTTCTATGTCACATGGTGGATTTTTCAGGACCCGCGCGGTATTTTCCGCATGTATACGCCGTATGTGGGCTACATGGTCTGCCGCTGGATGCTTATTCTCTTCATCTGGCTGGCGTATATCTTCGATTTCTGGCCTTTCAAGAGAACATGGCTTGAGCGTACGCACCCGCTCATAAAAGGGGCGGTGCTCACCTTGGTCAGTGTGGCCGCAATGGTGCTGCTCATCAAGGGTTTCTTTATCGACTTCCTTGGTAACTACGGCATCGCCTACTTCAATCCTGAACGTCTTGAGGCCATGGGCATTACCGAGTTCTATGCTCTGGAATACGCTACGGAAGCCATCATGATGTTTGCGGCCATTGCCTCGTGGCTGTCGCCCAGCTGGGTCGTTGCCTGCGAGGGAGCGCCGTGGAACAAGCTCAAGCAGCCCACAAAGGGTCTCACCATTCTTGTGGTGACATTCTTCCTGAGCATGATTGTCTACTTTGTCACCATGCATTCCCACATGGCGATTCTGTTCTACCCGTGGCAGCAATACACCGCCATTACACCGCCTTACTGGGAAGGCTTTGCCAATACCGTATCCGGCAACTTCCATATTGCATGGATCATGTGCTGCACCGTGGTTGTATGGCAGTTCGAGACCATCTGGGAACGGTATCCTTTCAATCTGATCAAAACCGACTGGCTGCGTCGCACCGCATCCTTCTTCGGTATCATCCTGATAGCTCTGGCACTGTGCTTCTTCCTTTACTATGCGCAGGACCTGGTATGGGGCGAAACT
>JBKEAK010000030.1:0-2366 GCA_047972125.1 Halodesulfovibrio sp. | reverse complement strand
GCGCAGCAACTGGGTGAACTTTTCGCGGTTTGCATAATCGTGGTAGCCGATGCGGAATACCTTGCCGTGAGTGTTCCAGAAGCGGTTGTAGGCGTCTGCATCGTTCTTTGCCAGCTTTTCCAGATGGTTCAGCACCTGCTTGGTTATGGTCTGCTGAATCTTTCTGATCAGGGCATTTTCCTGCAGGGTTTCGCGCGAAATGTTCAGGGGCAGGTCTTCGGTATCCACCACGCCCTTGAGGAAGGAAAGATATTCGGGAATGAGGTCCTTGTTCTCGTGCTGAATGAGCACGCGGCGCACGTACAGGTCCAGCCCGTAACGTTCACGGTCGAAGCCGAATACGTCTCTTGCCATGTTGGGGATAAAGGCAAGGCAGTTGAACTGCACGGGGGCATCCACCGAGATGTGCAGCGTATCCATGGGCTCTGCTTCATCAAAAGTGAGGTGGGTGTAGAATTCCTTGTACTGTTCCTTGGTGATGGAGCTTTTGGGCTCGCGCCACAGGGCAGGGGTGGTGTTCACCCGTTCGCCTTCCAGCTGGATGGGGAAGGGGATAAAGCTGGAATGCTTTTTCAGAATGGTCTGCAGGCGGAATTTTTCAAGAAACTCGTCCGCTTCGTCCTTCACGTGGATGGTGATGACGGTGCCGCGTTCCGGCGCGCCCTCTTCGCAGGGGGTGACTTCAAACGAGCCCAGCCCGTCGGAAACCCACGTGTGTGCAGCTTCTTCGCCGCGGGCGCTTCTGGTGGTCACTTCCACCTTGTCCGCAATCATGAAGACGGAATAGAAGCCCACACCGAACCGGCCGATGATGTTGCCGGGATCTTCCTGCTTTTCCGAAAGTTCCTTGAGGAAGCGTTCAGACCCGGAACGGGCGATGGTGCCAAGGTTGTCCACCAGCTCTTCGCGCGTCATGCCTATGCCGGTGTCGCGGATGGTGATGGTCTTGGCATCCTTATCGATGCTGATGTCGATGCCCAGTTCAAGCTCGGGGGCGTTCACGGCTTCACCCTTTGCCTGTGCAAATCTCAGCTTGTCCAGTGCATCCGAGGCGTTGGAAACGAGTTCCCGCAGAAATATTTCCCGGTTCGTGTACAGCGAGTGGGTGATGATGTGCAGCAGTTTGCGCACTTCGGTCTTGAATTCGAACGTTTGCGACATGCTTTGCGTCTCCTTGAGCAATGAATTCTGATGGATAGAGTGGTCATGACGCATGACCGATGCTAAGATAATGCGCCCGTCTCCATGGTCAAGAGGGCAAGTGCCTGTGAAATGACAATCAAGTGCCTGTGAAGTCTGTTTGTTATAATGGGATTGCCCCCCAGCCCGGTTTACATTGTACACTGGAACCTGTTCCCTTGTGCTTTTTTCCGCTGCAACATGCCGAGCAACGGACCCTTGCGGGAACAACCGGCCGGAGAGACTATGATCGTCGACTTCCGCAGGAAAATACTTCGGACTTTCGTCCACTTCACTCTGCTTATCCTGTTTGTCCATCTGGTGCATATGGGCAGCATGGGCGTGTCTGAAGCCTTCGGGCCTTTGGACCGCAGCGTGGCGCTGTCCCTGCTTCTGCCCAAGGCCGGGGCAGAAACGCGTCCGCCGGCACGTGACCCGCTTGTTGTCGGCATTCCTGAATTATCCCCGCCGGACTACGTTTCTCTGGACATGTCTTCCTCCGGTTTTGCCATGGAATGCATGGCGCACATTGCTGAAGCAGCCGGGTATTCACTGATTATCAGGCGATATCCGGATATGAATGCCGTGCTGCAGGATCTGGAAGCAGGCAGAATACAGGCTGTGCCACTGCTGCCCGTGCGCGAGGCCTACCGCCGGTTTGCCGATTTCACCGCGCCGTTGCGTTCCGATTCCGTGGGCTTGTTCGCCTTGGCCGATTCCTCCTTTTCCAGCACCTCAAGCGATCTGCAGGGCCGCAATGTCGGCGTTGTGCGCGGCGGGGTGGCCCTGTCCATTGTGCGGGAGCTGTCCGGCACGCTGGTGCGTGAGGCCTCCGGGGTGGAGCAGCTTCTCTTCATGCTGCTTTCCGGGCAGGTGGATGCCATTATTCATCCCCAGGCTGCCGTAGATTTTTATGCCAGACGCATGGAGCTTGAAGACCGTATAAAGATGCTCGACGGGCGGTTGCTGGAGGAGCATTACGCCATTGCCGTGGGAAAGGGGAACGAGGGCGTTAAAAACAGGCTTGAACGGCAGGTCGAACTGTTCGTGGACAGCCCTTCACACCGCAAGCTGCTTGCCAAGTGGTGTGCGGAAGACGGGGAAATACGGGAGCAGCTCTCGTTGGAATGGGTGTTTGGCCTGTTCACCCTGATCATTCTTTGCGGTGTGATTATTCTCGGGCATGC
>JBKEAK010000029.1:0-21589 GCA_047972125.1 Halodesulfovibrio sp. | reverse complement strand
GGACAGGGTCCGTCACGCGCGCAGTCACCACTGCTTCGGCGGATACCGCGTCGGTATACAGATCGCGGTTTTCCACCACTTCAAAATCGGCGTTGTCGCGCAGCCTGCGCACCCGCAGACAATCGGCAGGCAACTGATAGGCCCGTGCAAAACCGAACAGCGGAACCTCGGGGAGCGGTGCAAGCGAAACATACCGCGCCGCAAAGTTCCAATGGTGCTCTTCGAGCAGTTCGTCGCGCACCTCGGTGTAGTACTGGTTGCACAGCCGGGCACCACGCGATTCCTGCTCAAGCGAGAGAATCTCCTCCCCCCCGAGATACCGCAGCCCCTTGTTGCATATGGAAATGACGGATGCCATGGATCACGCCTCCCTGCGCTGTGCGCGGCACTGGTAGGCTGCTTCGGTGTTCCGGCCTGAAGAGCACTTCCTGCAGCAGCCCCCATCACCGGCAGTGCCGCTGCACTCTGCCCCGGCCTCAGAATTGGCCTCGGGTCCGGCCTCTGAACGGGTCTCGGGGCTAAGAGCAGAACAGGCCTCTGCAGGGGCCTCAGAACCAGCGCCTGCCTTGAGCCTCTGCCGTTCGGCATAGGCAACCAGGCGCTCCAGCATGGCCTCGTCTGCATCTTCCTCAAAGGTGACGGCCAGCCTCGTCAGCTTTGCCCGCAGCAGTGCCATCCGGAACCTTCGGGCATCCTGCTCGGTAATATCGTTCATGTTTCTCATCCTTGTTCTCCTGAGTGTGTTCTGTGATCCCCTGCTCCCCTTTCCCGCTGTCCGGCAGGCAGGTGACTGGAAAAGAGCCGGCTTCATGCAGCGGGAAAAGGGGATTGGAGAAAGCGGCCGGGCGCTCAGGCAAAGCCGGAGCGCCCGGTTGTGTTAACGGGGCAGGTATTCGAAGATGACGTTCACGGTGCCGGTGGCAGCCGCATCATCAGTGCCGAACACGGCCTTCACATACTTCGCGGTATCCGAAGGCCTGGGAAGACGCGCCATCACCTCGCCGGCAGCAAAGGTCATTGCCGCGCCGGAGGCGGTTTTGCGGAAGATGACGGGAACCTCGGCAAACGCGCTGTCGTCCGCACTTTCCTGCAGCGCAAGAGTCAGCGTGGCATTTTCCGCCACGGTCACGGCACTTGCCGCAACCATGACCACCTCTGCCGCGCCGAGCATGGAACCCGCCTTGCGGGAACCACCGTTTCCTTCTGCAGTACCGTTTGCAGGCAGGACCTGCGCCTTGGCCAAATGCTCACCATACACCGTAAGCTGATTCTTATACATGGTGTTTCTCCTTTTCTGCATGCGGAAGGCCCGCAATGCTCTTAGAAAGCGACGGCCTTTTCGGCAGCGTCGAGGAAGTTGTAGGAAGTGACGATCTCCACGCCGTTCCAATGCGTGATCTGGCGGTCCATATCCTTGCCGCCCACATTCACCTGCAGGGCCTTGCCCTTGTGCTCGTGCAGCAGAGTCTTCGCCTTCTCGTGCATGAACAGATAGGTGTTGCCCGGAATGGCGCGCACATCGGCCAGCAGGTCATCAATCATCATGGCCGTGGGCAGGTTGGACTTGTTGATGTTCACAATGGCCGACACGGAGTGCCTGTTGGCAATCTGGATGCCGAAGTAGGCCTTGAGGCGCATGACGAAGCACAGCACGCCCTGATGCTTGCCCGATGCAGCCTTGTAGAGAGCGCCGCTGTTGATGGGGGTAACATCGAGCAGGGAGCCCTGCTTGAAGCTTTCTCTGGAATACAGGCCGGTGGTTTCGCCGGAGATGAAACGCACCGCCAGCATGGAATAGCAGTCGTCGGTGGCTGCACCGGCGCTCACGGCCTTGCCCTTGTCCAGCGCCCAGCTGCGGAAGTTGTCGTACAGAATGCGCTGTTCCGCAGCCATGCCGGATTTACGGATGACCTTGGGCAGCTTTTTGGAGAAGTAGTTGGCCGTGCCGCCGAACATGTTGGCAGTATCTTCGGGGCATTCAATCTCGCCGCCGAGGATGGAGAGGTCCACCTTCTTCAGGTCGGAGGTCACGTCGACGGAAGGCAGGGGAGCGTTCATCTCCACCCAGCCTGCACCGTCCACATCGTTCACGTCTTCATACATGTTCCACAGGCCGTGCGATGCTTCCTCAAAGGGAATGACCGCCAGAATAGGTGCCTCTTCGGTCAGGCTATCCACCTGTTCGGGCATCTTGCGGCTGTGTACGGTTGCCAGTTCTTTCAGTGTCGCACCCATGTTCGTTGCTCCTTAGTGATTCTTGAACACTTCTGTTCTCAGGTATTCTTCGGTTGTCATCATTCGGTGGGAACCCGCATAGGCTCCGGGATGCGAGGAAAAAGCATCTTCGCTGATGCACTCCCCGATCACGGCCATCATTTCCGCAAACACAGCGTTATTGCCGAGCCCGGAGGCAAGCATGGGACGCAGCCGTCCGCCCACCTCCCGGTCCAGCACATGCGTTGCGTAGTTGGCCTTGGCCAGCTTTTCATCAAAGTGTCCGGCCCACGCCCCCTCTCTGAGGGAACGAAGCGACATATCCTTTTCCTGCCGCATGCGGCTGCCCGTTTCCGCGAGATAGAACTCTGCTGCCTGCTGGGCCTGCGCGGGCGTCAATCCGCAGTCCACACAGAACTGCCGGTAGCTGCCGAGCAGAGCCTCATCCACAGGCATACCTTCGGGAAGGGAAAGCTCCACCGATGCCGGATCGGTGAGCGGCATTTCCGCCCCGCCGGAACCATTTCCGGTCGGGCCCGCCTCGGGGGCGGCCTCGGCGGCATCACCGCCTGCATCAGCCGCCTTCCCTGCTCCCGGCGTATTTCCTGTTGCAGAGGTCTTCAGGCTGAGCCTTCTTTCTGCAAGATGTTCCATCCCGGCGGGCAAATCGCCGGAAACAACAGTGCCGTCTGCGGGTGCCTTTTTCCCCGCGCCTCCGGCTGCCGTTGCGTGTTCCCCTGCCATGGCGGCCGCGTGGCCGCCTCCGTTATCCCCTGAGCCGGGTGCGGTGTTTCCCTGACCGGCGTTGGCGGTAAATTCGTTCTGCATCGTCGTGCTCCCTGTGCCCCTTCAGAGGCATGGATTGATGTATGAAACCGGGCTCTCGTCCAAATCGGCATGCGCTGCCCGACAGGCTGGATACTTGACCGTCTGGATGCCTGACCGTCCTGATGCTTAGTTAGGCGGCCTGCCGGTCCGCTGTTCCTGCTGCATGCCGATCCGCGACCACTGACGAGCGCCTTCAAGTTGGATGCGCACGTGGCTCACCGGGTCCGAAAGCGCTATGTCCGCCATTCTATCGCGGGCAAAATCGTACAGTGCCGTAGCCCCATAGATGGAAGCGTTGGTGCGCGACAGGCGCTCATTGACGCAGGCTGCATCCAGCCAGTGCCGCAGCACGCGCACCCCCGCACCGGATTCCAGCCGCAGCACCTCACGCAGGTCGGCAAGGTAGGAAAGTGCCCGAGCCTCTTCGTCCCGCAGAGAATTGCGGGCACAGGCATAGTCCGAGGCCAGCAGGTCCGTCAGAGCCTCTTCTCCCAGCTCCAGCAATCCCTTCAGTTCCGTATCTTCAGAGGTCAGCATCAGGCCTTCTCCTTCATCAGTCCGCTTCCGCGCAGCACCATTTCAAGGGCATTGCCCTCTCCGGTTTCCACGGCAGAAAGGTCCTTTGCACTTCTGGTCATGCGCATGGCCTGTTCCAGTTGCGCCTGCTGCTGAGCAGCCTGCGCCTTTTCCATACGCAGCCGCTGCACATCGTCATCAGACCGGATGATGCGGGCGGGCGCTCCGGCTATGGCCGCCAGTTCGTCCACACACTGGTCGAAGTCGATCTTGTCCAGCACCTGCGGAGCCACTGCGGCCATGCGCCCCACTTCAAGCGTCAGCTGGCGGATGGCGTTGCCGGACGACTGTTTCTGCGCCTGCGCAAGAACAGAGACGTATTCAATGTTCAGTTCCTCACCCGCCAGTTCAGGCGGCACGGGCGGCAGCAAACCGTTTCTGTGCAGAATGCCGAAGCTGCGGGTGATAAGCGGGTCCAGAATCTCGGTCTGATACCGTTCGATGACAGGCCCCAGCATGAGCAGTTTTTCCTGACTGCGCTCCATGATCTCGGCCGCCGTCACATTGGACCGGCTGTCGCCTGCGAACATGAGGAACAGGTCATTGAAAAAACCTTCGCGGATGGCCTTTCGCACATCGTCGATCTTGTAGCTCACGGCCTGAATGTCGGGATTGATCTGATAGAGAGGAGCCAGCGCTTCCGGCTGGTTCGGGTTCACATAGTTCTGCGCACCGGGAATAAGGTTGAGCCGCTGCTTGTATCCGGTAGGCACGCGCATGGGCGGGTTGACCACCTTGTGCACGGCAAGCAGCTGGCTCTTGGCCATTTCCTGCAGCATCTTCACATCGGGTAGCGCATCCATTCCGGGCGAACGGCCATAAATATCCGTTCCGGCAACGTCCCAGCGGGCGCACAGATGGGGAAACTCCTCATAGCCCCCCTCGTGCAGCAGATCGTCTGCCTCTCCGTTGGCTTCGAACACAAGCGAGGCCCACGGCATGTTGCGAAAATCCTTCTTCCCCGCATCCCGCTCCCTGCGCGGCATGACCAGATGCACCACCTCGACAAAACCATAGGGTTCCTTGGTCAGCTTGCGGCGGGTGCTGCGGCTCAGGTTGTGCTCGCCGTACTTTTCCGCAATCTGACGGGCAGTCATCATGCACCGGCGCACAACCGTATCCACCCTGCCCCATGCGTTTGTGGCCCACGCATACTCACCGCAGGTCAGGCAGGAGAAATTCATCACCCGCTCACGGTCCGTTTCGTGGTAAAGGTCGGCAGAGCCGAATGCGCCAAGTTCCGTGTACATGCCGTGAATGGATTGATAGAAATTGGAGCGGGCCAACGCACCATAGATGCGCGTTTCCACATCATCGAGCCACATGCGCACCGGCCCGAACTCCATGAGGTCCCTGTCTTCAAGACGAAGCCGGAACCACGGGCGGGCGGGTGAGGTAAGCCCCCCCTGCATGCCCGCAGCAAGCACCCGCACGGCGCGGGTGGCTGTTGCATCGATAATCCTGCCGCCCCGGCGTTCACCGGAATCCGCTTCATGCTGGGATGAACCCGTAAACCGGCCCTTGCGGGGCACGATGTATTCCGCAATCTCCCGCCAGTGGGATTCCCAGCTGGTACGCTGCGATTCCAGAAAGGAATGCGTTTCACGCGCTTTTTTCAGTCTGGTCGATTCCATTTACTGCCCCAGTAGCTGCTTCTTGTTCACGTTCGCCTGCGAGGTATCGCCCAGCGCGCCCGTAATGATGGTGGATTCACGGCCAAGTGCAGCAAGCTGCGCCTTGCGCTCGTTGTCTCTGGCCTTTTTCGATTCCACGGTTTCCCCTTCCACCTCTTTCGGCGGGTCCGGCGGCGGGGGTGCCACCGGAGCCGGAGGGGAATACGATTTGCCGCCGCCTCCGCCCATGCTTCATCTCCATATGGTTGCCACAGTGCCCGAAGGTGCCGTGCGTTGCTGGTTGCGTGTCCGGCCCCATGCCGTCCGCGTGTGGCAGACCCTACAACGGGGCTTTTCAGGCAAATCGCTCTCAGGCAGGACCCGCATATGCGTCCATACGGTCCGGCATCTGCATGACCGGGGGTGGACAGGTTTCCGAACGCAGCCTGAGTTCCCTTTTTCAGACACAAAAAAAGCCCCCGCCTTGCGGCGGGGGCCATGTATTCACATGCAGTCCCTTACGGGACTTTATAAGACAGTCGGGATCGGATGCTCCCTAGCTACTTGGAGGAACGAAGCGTTTCGGGATCCACGCCTTCCTTGCGAGCAAAGTAATCCTGCGTTTCACGCACAATCACGGGGCTGAGCATGATAAGGCCGATCAGGTTGGGAATGGCCATCATGCCGTTGAAGGTATCTGCAAGGGTCCAGATGAACTCAAGCTTTGCCTGCGTGCCGAGCAGAACGGCAAGCACGAACAGTATGCGGTAAGGCATGACAGCCTTCACGCCTGCAAGGTATTCAACGGACTTTTCACCGTAGTAACACCAGCCCAGAATGGTGGAGTAGGCAAAAAGGATAATGCCGATGGTCACAACATACTTGCCGCCTGCAAAGCCCATTTCAAAGGCTTCGGTGGTCAGCGGTGCACCGTTGAGACCGGAATCCCAGTTGAACATGATGATGACAAGACCGGTCATGGTACACACCACAAGGGTGTCGATGAAGGTCTGGGTCATGGAAACCAGAGCCTGGTTCACGGGGTGCTTGGTCTGCGCAGCGGCAGCAGCGATAGGAGCGGAACCGAGACCGGATTCGTTGGAGAAAACACCGCGGGCAACACCAAAACGGATTGCCATCATGATGGTGGCGCCGGCAAAACCGCCGGAAGCGGCAACGGGGTTGAAGGCTGATTCAAACACCAGCGCAACGGCACCGGGAACCTTGTCAGCGTTCAGAAGCAGAATGATGATGGCGCCGCCCATGTAGAAAAGAATCATCACGGGGATAAGCACGGAAGTAACCTTGCCGATGCTCTTGATACCGCCGAGAACAACCAGAGCGGTGAATGCGGCAAGGGCAATGCCCACAACCAGCTTATCAATGCCGAAGGTGCTGTACACGGCATCCGCAACGGAATGCGACTGCACCATGTTGCCGATGCCGAAAGCGGCAACAGCCGCCAGAATGGCGAACAGGGTACCCATCCAGTTCCAGCCGAGACCGCGGGAAATGTAATACATGGGACCACCCGACATTTCACCGTTCTCATCGGTCACACGGTACTTAACGGCCAGCACGGCTTCACCGTACTTGGTCGCCATACCCACAAGGCCGGTCACCCACATCCAGAAAAGTGCGCCGGGGCCGCCAATGGCAATGGCAGTTGCCACCCCTGCAATGTTACCGGTGCCGACAGTGGCGGAAAGTGCGGTCATCAGCGCTTCGAAGTTGGAGATATCTCCTTCTTCCGCATCGTCATCCTTGCGCTTGATGAGCGCAAGATACAGGGAATGTCCCAGCTTGGTGAACTGCAAACCACGCAGCATGATGGTAAGAAGCACCCCGGTTCCCACAAGCAGGATAAGCATGTAGGGGCCCCATACCAGCCCGTTCAACCAATTGATGAACTCCATGAACGATTCCATCGCATACTCCTCTCGCCAAGAGGATCACTGCAGCCTCACCCCAGAGTGATCTCCCGACGTGTCAGAAAGACACAGCGGCGATACAGCAGAACAGCACCAAAGGCACGAAATCACTACCGTATCAAATAGCCTCACACACACTTTCGACACCAGCACTCACGCAGCATCCTCGCAGCATTCGCTCAGACAGACAGCCAAAGTTACCCAATAACTTCGGCATATTATCGAAGAGTCCCAACCTCTCCGAAGCGTATAAGAGTACTGAGTCTGGCGAATAATACGCCATGTGACAATAACGTCAACTCAAGGTGGTCGCTCAATCTAGCGAAACACACCTGAATCAAAAGCTTATCAGAATTTTACATTAAAATGGCAAATCATTTTGATCTAAAACTCAGCTTAAGCCGATCGCTTTTTGCCAAAAGGGACCGAAAAGTACCTACCAAGATCGCTCTTGGCAACCCCAAAAGTGGACTTTTCCATATAATTCACGACGTTCTGATCATCACAACATTTTTAAAAACAAAAAATTTGCATTAATTTTTTCAAAAATTATGATCAATTCATCAGCTTTTTCTAAATTACTGCCCATAAACGCAAAACTCCGGCCCTCAACAAATGAGAACCGGAGTATGCATCCGTCATTTTGCGCACATGCGCATTTACCGACCTATTTTTACGGCAATTCCATACTTTCCCGTGTGCAGACTGAAACAATCCCTCCAACGTAAACAGGTGAATCATCTTCCGTTTTCCGCATAACCACGGAACCGGGAATACTCCCCATTTTGCGGAACCCCAGCCTGCGTATGTACCGCAGCACATGTGCATACGGCTCGGGAGTCAGGCCGTACAAGGCTTCCAGACAGTAATTACCTCCGGAGTCCTTGCCGTGCAGCAGAAAACGCACCACAAACCTCCCCACCTCGGTTTTCACACCTCTGCCGGCCGCCAGCACGGCAAAGTGGATCATGGCCGCCCGCCCTGCAAAGTTATTGAGCCAGGTAAAGGCAATCGGCGCACCTTCCCGGTACACGGCATAGCAGTACACCTTCTCGGATTCCATGAACGCCATGAACTCGCCCACATTCCGCACGCCTCCATCATGGAACAGCGCCTCCACAAGTCCCTCATCAGAAAGGCGGAACCACAGTTCCGCGAGCCGGTCCTCAGTCAGCGTCCGCACGCCGGGAATATGCGCAAGAACAGTAAACATGCTTGTCGATACATCAGGCATATAACGAATACTCCATGTTGGCGGTCTCTCCGGTATCCTCCGAACGGACTACCTCTTCAGGAAACTCGGCGCACAACGCAGGATCGACAATGCGCGCCATGCAATCCAGCATGTCGTCATGCGCGGATACGGGAAACGCCAGATATTCCTCCTGCACAAACTCGCGGGTCAGATCGCGCCACTGCCCTTCATGATCGCGAAACGGTGCGCGCACCGGCAGATAGAACCTGCGCCGCTCGAACAGCGGAACCAGCTTGCGGATGCGGTCGTTCTTGGAAACCCTGCCCCCCAGCTCCACAATCTCGAACCTGTAATTCCGCCCCTGCATCTCGTACCGGATATGCTCGATATCCGCCTGCACCCCATACCGTTCGTACCCCACGGCCAACGGCCTGTAGCTGCGATGCAGCCGGAACAGCCACGCCGCACGTTCCGTCAGGTTCAGCCTGTCACGCACCCCATCAAGGAGATAGTAATTGCCGTCAGCCCCCAGCCCTATCACCAGCATGACTGTGTAGTCGCTGCCTGCTTTCTTTTCCCCTGCAGGGTCCACCACGATGTAGCGGTTCATGCCCTGCCAGCAGGCAGGACCGCGCACCTCCCAGTAGCTCAGCCACTCCTCGCGAAACCCGTGTGATATGTCCGCCTTGGGGTCCTGCAGCATCTGGCAGCCAACCACATACGGCCCCATCTGGCGACGCTTCTCGTCCAGTTCCTCACGGCTCAGCAACACAGGTTCCCCTTCGGGCCTGCCGTCAGCCGTGGCCGCATGCACCCTGGGCACGGCCGCACCGCGCTCAAGAATCGCCCTGTAGGTGTCGTTGTAATGATACCGTGTGCCTATGTACCGCCGCCTGCCACCCCGGGCGCCAAGATTCAGCGAAAGCGCCCAGCACTCCGTGACCTTGGCGATCATTTCAGGCGTGGTCACGCTCTCGCGGGTCACCACGTCGTCATACAGCAATACGGAAAAATGCTTGCCCGTGGGCTGCCCGTCCACCAGCCCCCATGCCTCCACAGTCGCTTCCTTCGGGTTGCCTGTTCGCCGCACCACTATGCCGTGATCAAGCGACCACCTCGGCGACTGCCGCTTGGGGTCGTCCCACAGCACATCGGGATAACAGCGCCTGAGCAGCACGTTATTTTCGAATTCATATTTGATCTGCGCCAGAAAGCCCTTGGCAATGGGCCGCGAATGCGAAAACACGCCAAAGGTCTGCTCCGGATCGTTCAGAATATCCTGAATGGTCAGCCCGAAGGTGATGATGGTCGATTTGTAATGCTCACGCGCCCACAGATCGAGCCTGCCGTCAGGCTGCTCCTGCACTTCGCGGCAGCGTATGAAATGCCAGTCCCTGTCCATGTCCGCCCGCCCGAGCAGACGGGTCATGAGAAAAAACAGGTCCCGCCTGCCCAGCTCGGCCATAAGGGCAAGCACTGCCGCTTCCCCTTGCGCTTCAGCCTCCACAAGCAGGGCATTGTACCGGGCATTGGCCATATCCCTTGTCTCAGCGCTCACTGCATACCTCCTGCACAGCATGGATTGCGCACACTCCCGTCGCATGCCCGCGCCCATATGCATAACGGGCCAAAGGCATGCGGCAAGAAGTATGCAAGCACAGGAGCTAGCACAGGCTTCTCGGATAATTCGCTGAAAGGGAGGTCTCAGAGGGATGGCAGGCAGGTCCCGGCCATGTCAGGCAGATGTTGACGGGGTTCGGAAATACGTCTGCACAACGGGATTACACCTGGCCAGAGGGCTCAAAACCGCATGCAGAATGGGATGCTAGCGACAGCTATCCGTTCCGGCATCATAGTCCAATCCGGCCTTCTGACAGGTAAAGGTGCGACGCTTCAGATACAGGTCCGGACAATCCGTCTTGTCAGAACACAGAGCATCATAGCGGGCCTTCCACAGGCCATGCACTTCTCCGGCCAGCACGCCGCGCAGCAAGGCGAATTCATAGTAGTATTTGTAGAAGTACGGGCGGTCGGCAAGGGGCACTCTGTCCTTGTCGGGCAAACGGGTTTCCAGCAGCAACGCGGAAACCGCCTCAAGAACACGCTCCGGGTCCTCTCCCTTTCGCGCCAGTTCAAACCGCGTAATGGCTGCCCGCGCCAGAGTGCGACCAAAATTCTTGAAGCGTTTGGTCACATGCCCGTGCATCTTGCGGGCAACGGACCTAACCTGTGCCGCATCATCTCTTTCCAGCGAAAAGGTTCGCAGCACTTCCGACGCCAGCTCAAAGCCGAAGGGATGATCGCGGAACTCGTGCACCAGATCGACAAAAAAACGCACATCGCCGCCCGCGCGCCGCACTCCGTCCAGCCGGTTGATGCGGGCGATGAATTCGCTGCCGGGGGTCTGCAAGGCCCACTGGGTGAGATCGCGCATGTAGGCAGGGTCGAACTTGTCGGCATAATCCGTGGTGCAAACACGGCAGGCAAGCGACCGCGCCCCCTCGCCCGTGCGTCCCACATCAAAACAGCATCCCTGACACGGCGTTGCGAGCTCCCTCTGGGAACCATGCGCATGCCCTTCTCCGCCAAGATGGATGAACTCGTGAAACACCACGCCCTCGATAAACCCGAGGCTCTCATCCTTCAGCACGGGGCTGAGCACCATGAAAGGCGATTTGCCGCGATCTTCGCTGCGCATGCCCATGCCCTTCATCTGGCGGGAAGCAAGCGGCCTGCACAAAATGGCAGGCTGCGCGGCATGTTCCTGCCCCAGCACGGCGGCCATCTCGGCAATCAGGCTGCGCGTTGTCGCCGTGGGGGTGGCCGCAAGGCAGCGGATGCCCCGTTGCAACGCATCGGTCACAAGCACGGGCATGGTATCACCGAAAACGGTCAGGCACTCCTTGTGCAGCACCACGCCGCTGTCCAGCAGCATATATTCCCCTGCTGCCCCCACGGTTCTGCCCTTGGCTGAAAACAGGCGCTGCAACGCCTTTTTCCCTTTCGCCGAACAGTCGCGGTAGGCAGAGGCATCGGTTTCCGCCGCCTGTACAACGGCGCCTGAGGCAATCAGGCATACTGCGAGACTCAGCAGGCATACCCCGACCAAACACAACAGGCGTAACGAGCGCAACTTCATATACGCAGCCGCTATACTGCGGAATCCGGAACTATCCTGTTCCGGCCGTCGAGCTTGGCAAGATAGAGCAGGCTGTCCACCCGTTCCAGAAGCTTGGGGGCATCCTCCTCATCCCGCAAAAGCACCACGCCGCCGCTCACACTGGCGGCACGGCCCGTACAGGGAACAACAAATTCCTCAAGCCGCTTGCGGAAGGCTTCCATCTCCAACCATGCCTCGCGCAACGTAAGACCGGGCATCACAACCAGAAACTCGCCGCCGTTCATCCGGCTGAATACGTCTTCCGGTCGCAGGCAGGCTTCCAGCGTCTCCGCCACATACGCAATCACCTCATCGCCGCATCGCCTGCCAAAGGCCTGATTAACACGCTTGAACATGTCCAGATCAAGCAGGCACACAGCCAGCGGATGCATCCTGTCACGGGCCTGCACCACCGCACGGGCAAGCAGGGCGTTGGCTTCAAGCCTGCTGCAGTGGCCATCCGCCGCAGCTCCGGCAGCGCCAAATTCTCCAGCCCCGCCAGCAACCGCTGCTCCGCCAGTAAATTTGTCACGGCAATCAAGGGCAGCCAGTTCCCGCCGCAGCCGGAATTCTTCGGAAATATCCTCCAGCGACACCACAACATAGCGCAGCTCGCCAGCCTCGCCCCGCACCGGAGCAGCCTGCACGCGCATCCACACTGCGGCATGGCCGGGCGCCCTGCGCACGCCAAGCACCCGCCAGCCGCTGGCCCGCTTCTCGCGCAGCGTCACCGCAACAGGGTGATCATCCGCAGCAAGCGGCGCGCCTGCTTCCGACAAAAAGGAATCAAGCGGTGCGGCCACCTCGGCCACAACTCCCAGCAGTTCCCGTGCGGCATGGTTGGCATACACAGCGGCACCGTCAGGTGAAAACACCATTACCCCGGAAGGCAGGGTATCCGTAAAATCATAGAGTTCCCGCGCCAACTTCATATGATACCTCGCAAAGGGTTATGCGATTCAGTTCGCTTTGATCCACATTACAACAAAGCGGCGGTCATGAGTAGAGAAAAGCCCCCGGATTCCGAACCTCGGCATTTCCGGAGGCAAATAAAAGGCATTTTAAACATGCTGCCCGGCATACTGACTGCACGCATCCATAAACTTGTTTGGTTACGGCATGTTGCCATGCCAGACACGTTCCGTCCACCGGCAAAACAAAAATTTGATTATTTTACTAGGAATCATTCTTAAAAATGTGATAGGTAAACATGTATTCACAACAGCCCCCTCGGGCTTGCACATCATAAAGGAGGCTCCCATGGATTCCCTGTTTCCGTTAATCGGTGATCCCCTGCCCCGTATGGAAGTGAAAACCACCCACGGCATGAAAACCCTGCCCGACGATTACAAGGGCAAATGGTTTGTTCTTTTCAGCCACCCTGCCGACTTCACCCCCGTCTGCACCACTGAATTCGTAGCGTTCCAGAAGCGCATAGACGAATTCAAGGCCCTGCATTGCGAACTGATCGGCCTTTCGCTCGACCAGATTTTCTCGCATATCAAATGGGTGGAATGGATCAAGGAACACACCGGCGTTGAAATCGAATTCCCCATCATCGCTGATTTCGGCGACGTCGCCAAAAGACTCGGCATGATCCACCCCGGCAAGGGCGGCAATACCGTGCGGGCCGTCTTCATTATCGACCCTGACGGCATTGTCAGAATCATCTTCTACTATCCTCAGGAACTCGGCAGAAATATCGACGAGATCCTGCGTGCCATCAAGGGCATGCAGACCTCAGACCTCAACAAGGTTGCCATTCCCGCAGGCTGGCCCAACAACGAGCTTATCAAGGACAGGGTGATCATTCCCCCGGCCCAGAGCGTTGCCGAAGCCAAAGAACGCCTGAAAAAGCACGAAGGCTTTGACTGGTGGTTCTGCCATAAGGCACTATAGGTTACAGTCATGGCGGAGCTGCCCCACGGTGGCTCCGCTTTTCACCGGCCCCCGGATGTTTCTCGGCAGCAATCAACTACAAAGGAAAGCATCATGCGCTGGAGACAGTTTCTCACCCCCGTCCGATCCGTGGACGCCCACGAAGCACGCACCATGCTCGACGCCGACCCGCAGATTCAACTGCTCGATGTGCGTCAGGAAAAGGAATATCAGGAAGAGCACATTGCCGGAGCCAAATTCATCCCCCTTGCCTCGCTCGATGACATGCTCAGCGAAATAGACAAGGAACGTCCGGTCATCGTCTACTGTGCCATAGGTGGCAGAAGCCGCGTTGCCGCACAGCTTCTGGCGGGCAAGGGCTTTGAACAGGTCATCAATCTTTCCGGCGGCATCAAGGCGTGGAACGGCTGGAAGGGTTTTGGCGACTACGAACAGGGGCTCGACCTGTTCATGAATGCCGAGGACCTGAAAGAAGTGCTCGAAGTCGCCTACGTCATGGAAAAGGCACTGGGCGATTTCTACATGGACATGGCCTCCCGCGTTACCAGCCCCAAGGCTGCCGATCTGTTCTCCAAGCTCGCATCGGTGGAAGACAAGCACAGCCAGACCGTGGCGGCACGCCTGCAGGCAGTTACCGGCAACGCACCGCTCCCCGAAGTGGGTCCGGATGCCGCGCCCGAAGGCGGGCTTTCCACTGCCGAATACATGCGCAGGCTGGGCACCGATACTGAATCGCCCAGAGATGTGGTGGATTTTGCCATGGCCCTTGAAGCACAGGCCATGGACCTGTACACAAGAGCTGCGGAAAATGCTCCCGACGATGCTTCACGCGAGGCGCTGGAACGCATGGCGCTTGAAGAGCGGGGGCACCTCAAGCACCTTGCCGTGCTCATGGATTCGCTGGTGTAGCCGCAGGTTCCTGTTCCGGTATCATCAGCCCGTTCTGTCGCCTTACTGAAGCGTCCATCTGAAGGAGAGGAATAATGTCGAGATTACTGCTTGTCGGCGCGGGCCACGCGCACATGACCATAATGGAGAATATTCCCGCCATACGCGCCAAGGGGCACGAGGTTGTGGTCATAGGCCCCGGCGAGCGCCACTACTATTCCGGCATGGGGCCGGGCATGCTCGGCGGCGATTACAAGCCGCAGGACATCAGCTTCCCGGTCAAACGCACCTGCGAGCAGGCCGGGGCCACGTTCCTTGTGGACAAATGCGTGGCCATCAAACCTGAAGAAAAGCTGGTGGTGCTCGAATCCGGGCAGGAAATTCCCTACGATGTTGCCTCGTTCAACACGGGCAGCTCCATCGTGGATGACGTGGTGGAAGAAGGCAGCACGAATATCTACACGGTAAAGCCCATCGAGAACCTGCTCATGGGCCGTGAACGCCTCATGGAAATGGCCCGCAAAGACCATGTGCGCGTCGCTGTCATCGGCGGCGGCCCCGCAGGGGTGGAAGTGGCAGGCAACGCGTGGGCCTGCGGACAGGAAGCCGGGGGCAATGTCTCCGTCAGCCTCTTCCACGGCAAGACCTTCATGTCCCGTGCCCCCGACAGCGTGCGGGAACTCTGCCGCAAGGCACTCATCAAGCACGGCGTTGAGCTGGTAGGCGGCGGCTACGTCCGCTCGGTTTCCACCGGCAAGGTCATGCTTGATAACGGCCAGCAACATTCCGCAGATATCATCTTCATCGCCATGGGTGTACGTCCGCGCCCCCTGTTCGAACCTTCCGGCATACCGGCAGGACCTGACGGCGGCCTGCTGGTGAACAAATTCCTGCAAAGCCCAAAGTATCCGGAAATTTTCGGCGGTGGCGACTGCATCTGGTTCGAGCCCCAGCCGCTGGACAAAGTCGGTGTATACGCCGTGCGGGAAAATCCCGTGCTCTATCACAACGTGGTGGCACAGCTTGAGGGCGCTCCCCTCATGGAATTCTCTCCCGGCGGCGACTACCTGCTCATCTACAATACCGGCGGCCGCACAGGAGTGTTACACAAGTTCGGCATCCGGTTTGGCGGCGGTTTTGCGTTCCGCATCAAGGACTACATCGATTCCGCCTTCATGAAAAAATTCAAGCCGGAATATGAACGCACCGGGCGCTACGCCTAAATCGCTCCACGATTCCCCCCGTCACGAACAAACAGGGGCACAACCCCATTCATAAACAACGGTACCGGCAGGTTTAGGCCTGCCGGTTTTTCTGATTGCTGACAAAGCCATTTCTGTTTTTTGGCTCCGCCGGGCAGGAACCTAACGTTCCTGCACCTCGTATATGCGATGAAAATCCGTTTTTGGACCACCGTTCCGGCTTTACGGGAATGTGATTTACTAAAAACGAAGGTTTGCTTTGTCACTACGCTATAGAACCGGCAGGTCTATACCTGCCGGTTCCTTTTTCATAGCCTAGAAGTCGCCTTCATCCTCAGGGTCGTCATCGCTGCTGTCCGAACCGCAATCTCCACCCATGTTGCAAAGATACGCTTCCGGTCCGGACCGATGCAGTTTGCGAGCACCGCCACCGGCTTCACCATCTGCCATGCGCGACGCACCGTACATGGCATCCAGTTTTTCACGCAGTTCGGCAGAAAGCACCGGCCTGCCGTTGTCCGGCACGGGCAGGGCCTCATCCGGCCGCTCGTCATACAAGCCCACATGGCGCGCAAGCATTTCCAGCGCCTTGAGCTTGGAATGCAGCTTCACACGCACGGTGCCACCCCGCGAAGTCGTGGTTTCGGTTATTTCGGCAATGGCGGCTGCCCGTTCAGAGCCAAGAGAGCCGGAATCCAGCAGCTCCAGAGAATCGCCGGACCAGCGGCACACATCCGCCATGGTGGAAAAGCCGATGGCCGCAAGCTCACGCAGCACCATGTCTTGTGTCACCTGCACCCGCTCCGCGCGTTTTTCCTGCGCCTCGCGAATTGCCTGCTGCACGCCTGCATGCCGCATGTTTCTGCCCGCCGCAGCGGCACAGGTTGCGGCACTGTATCCTGCCCGCCGTGCTGCGGCCTGTGCGTCGGCATCCACAAGATATTCTTCCACAAAGCGCTTCTGCTGCGCCGTCAGTCTGGTCATGGACGAACCTCCCGCCGCTGACGCAACTCCACCTTTATCTCTTCCAGCATCCTGTGCATGGCGATGATGCGCTCATCAATACGCTCCACCTGCAACACGGTCTTGCGGGCCTCGCGCACCTCTTCGCGCATCTGCGCCGTGCGCGATTCCAGCGCATCCAGCCGCGTTTCAAGCGACACTATCATGCCCACGGCTATGGCAAGGCTGGTGAGCGCTGAAACCACCGTGGATATGTTCACCCTGCGGTCAAGGCACCAGCCATGTTCCTCGCTACAATGCTGCATTGCCGCCTCCGCTCCCTGCCTTGCCCTGTCCCATGAAGGCGTCCTTGCGGTACGAACCGAGCGAAGACCCGAGGTAATAGTTCACCACGGCACCAAAGGCCGTGCCGAGCGATCCAAGCAACAGCAGTGCCGGTTCGTTCACCTGCCCCATTTCCACCACGGCCTGCAGCATCCAGAAAAAGCCCACCACAACCACAAGGGCGACAAGCCCCGTAACCCACGCGCCGCCATGCCCGGTCTTGGCAAGGGCTACCTCGCGTTCCCGCGCGTTGCGTACATTGTCCAGTTCTGCCTGCAACTGTGTTGCCTGCCACTGCAGCAGCATGGCGGCATGTTCCTGCTCCAGTTCCCTGATCCGGATAAGGGCCTGCGGGTCCTGCAGCATGCGGGCCACCTCATCGGGCTCCGCTTCCACCCCGAACAGACTGCCTATGAGCGAACCGGCCGCTCCGGCCACAGCTCCCACGGGTCCCCCGAGCACTGTTGCCAGAAGGGGAGCCGCCTTGGACACAGTTTTCGCCACATCCTTCCATTCCATGGAGTATGCCTCCTGTTCTCTGCGCACACCGTCCCCGCCCGGTCAGCCATGCGCCGTTATCCGGTTACTGCTATCACACGTTTTTTCAGGATTTTCCTGAAAGCCATGTCCCGGCACGGCGTTCCACGGGTCCGGGCAATGCCCGACAGGGGGTGGACAGCCTCGACCGAACGGCTCCCACAGGGGGAAGGGCTCCATCCAGATTGAACGCATTTGGCAAAAATCCCCGAAACGACAACACTCAGGCACTCCTCCACAACAAAAAAGGCCACCCGTTCGGGTGGCCTTTGCAGAGTGACAAACCTAGTTCTATCAAAACATCAGAGCGCGTTAATCGCAGAATCCCTGCTTCACAGCGTTATCCCAGCCCGTGCAATCGCCCTTCTTGCATCCGGTCTTGAAGTCGTCGCACGCGGCAGAAATCCGCTCATCCAGCAAACGGGTGGCACCACGAAAGTTCCATGCCCGGTGATAATCCGGATCCAGCTCAATGGCGCGCGACAGGTCCCGCTCGGCTCCCATCAGGTTGCCAAGCCGCATCTCCACAAGCCCTCTGTAGGAATAGGATTCCACGTTGGGAGCCAGCCGCACGGCCTTGTTAAGGTCGTCCAGCGCAAGGTCATACCAGCGCTTTTCCGAATAGGCCAATCCCCGCCGCAGCCACGCCTGTGCGTAGCTGGGCTCAAGCGTCACGGCCTCGGTCAGCAGTTCAATAGCCTTGTCAGGGTCGGAGCATTGCTCGCCGCGCCACAAAACGCGGGCCTTTGCAAAGGCGCGTTCGGCCTGCTCGTTATGCACGCCGGAAGTACCCATGGGGTTGAAACGCCCCAGCGGTTCTGCTTCCTTCTTGCCACACCCGGCAGCAGCAATGATGAGACAAAGGCAGGCACCCGTAACGATCATTTTCTTCACGGCAGAAACCGTAGTTGCAGTCATTGTACGTTCATCCTCCTGAATCCCGCTTCGCGGGGAGAAAGTGGAAAGACAAGGCTAGCCGCTAACGGATGCAAAGGAAAGAGGCAAGATGCAGGACAAAAAAAGGGCACGGAAGCGAACGGCGCATTCTGCAAAGGAGTGGCGGGAGTCACAATTCTGCAGAACCGGGGACCAGACGCTTCCGTGCGGATTCTCCGCGGCACCCCTAGCGGGAGATACGTCCATGACGACTATGGAGCATATCGGAGCACCGATTGCGGGAATCAAACTAACGCATAACGCATCTCGTGTTTTTTGGAAAGCGTAAAATAGGTTTACAGACAAGCAACGCAATCACACAAGAAAAGTATATAAACACACAAGACAATACGCCGCATGAAATACAAATTGATGCTGCTCTACTGCACGTGGCGGTTGTACCCCGACAATGCGTGGATAAATCAAGCCGTTGCATTCCTCCAAGGCGTGCATTCCAGATTGACGACGGCTCAAAACAATCACCACATCCGTGACAACTATCGCTACAGCTCTCCATCCCATCCCTTGAACACACCCCCCGAATACAAAGAGAATGCAAGATGTCTTGACAATCAGCCCGTGCCCAACCTATCTAAGTATAAATCTATATAGAGTATAGCAATGAACATTCCTCCCTTCTCACCGCTCAGGGAACATGCCAGAAGGCACATCAATTCCCTCATCGGCCTGCGTTGCGAGTCTGCCTCCCAAGCGGGTGACGATCATGCCGTGCTGCTTGTGGCTGCCCTTGCCATATTCATTGAACAGGCGCAGGCCATGGATATTCTCTGCGATCCGCAAAGCCTTTTCGCAGAGCACTTTCGCACCGGCATAGCAAGCGACACCCTGACCGAAGACGATGTCCTTCCCCTGCTGGAAGATGTCCTCATCCTCATACGCGAAAAAAATCTTCGTGCACCGGCACTTCGCCCCTGCCAGACGGAACGCCGCCTCATAAGCGAGGTAGAAGACGGCACTACATGGTCGCCCGCAGACAATACGGCCTTTGCAAAACACTACTTCTACAATCTTCCGCTGCACATTGCCAAAACCATCATGGACAAAATACCCCCCATATAGCGTTCATGCACACCATGACGCGGTGTGTCCCCCGCAGTATTCTGCCACTCCCCGCTGCCTTCGTGACACGCTTCTGTCTTTGCCAAGCGCCGCTCTTGTGCTACAGTCCCTCCCCAGTACAGCCGGTTTGCAGCAACAAAGGCAGGGAGAATGGACAAGTCCCCCAAGGATACAGGACAATACGGCGTTTCCGCCGTGCTCGTCTTTCTTCTGGCGACCCTCGCCGCCACGCTCTATCAATACTGCGCGACAGAGCTTTTGCCGCAGGGCTCTCCCCTACGGCTGATACTGCCCGCTGTTGCGGGCCTGCTAGCCACCCTGTTCATACGGCTGCTTGCTGCCCGCCATTGTTCCCGCTGCCCCATGCCGCAGGAAAACAGCACCCTCAGACACAACCTTGAAGTCCAGCAGACCGCCCTTGCCCACCAGCACCGCATGACATCGGAAGCAGAACGGCAATCCATGGCGCTGCAACGACACGCGGCAGAATCCGCGAACTCCGACATTGCCATGAAGCGCCATGAAAACCGCTTTCAGGTCGTCTTTCACGCCACCCCGGACCCAATCCTCTTCATCAATGCCGAAACGGGTCTGGTCATGGACCTGAACGAGAGCTTTCTGCGCCTTCTCGGCCTGAGCTGGCGCGAGGTAATGGGCATTCCCATCCAGCACATCCTGCACTGGAACACTCCCAAGGATGCAGAACGCTTTGCCGGTCTGCGTCAGGCCGGTTCCATAAGCAACCTGCGGGCAGATATCCGTGATTCCGGCGGGCGCACACGCCAGTTTCTCATCTCGGCACGCGCCATTGAACTGGATGGCATCCGCAGCGACATCATCATCGCCCGCGACATCACCGACCTTGAAAGTCTGCGTCACGAACTGGCAAGCAAGAGCGAACTGCTCGAATCCATCCTCCGGCACAGTCCCTATTACATCTACTGGAAGGATACGAACCACCACTATCAGGGGGGCAACGAGCTGTGCCGTGCAGCGTTCCGCCGTCTTTCCGCCCAGCGCATCGAAGAGTTCACGGACGAGATGAAGGATGAATTCTTCCCCCACAAAAAACACCAGCAGATTTCCACGCGGGAAGAAGACCAGCAGGTCATGCAGACCGGGCAGCCCATTATCAACGCGGAAAGAATCATGCTGGTCGGGGAAGAAGATCAGCCTCTGCGGCAGGCCGATGTCCTGGTAAGCAAGGTACCACTGCGCGATAATCAGGGGGTGGTTTCAGGCATGCTCGGCATCATCGCGGACGTTTCAAACCTGCGCCAGCACGAACGCCAGTTCCTGCTGTTGCTCAACGGCATACCGGACCCCGCATGGCTCAAGGATGCCGAAGGCCGCTACCGCATAGCCAACCGGGCGCTGGGCGACATGCTGGGCCGGTCCCCGGCAGAACTCGTGGACCTGACAGACACCGAACTGCTGCCCGAAGACATGGCCCGCCGCTGCTCCGCCAACGAACGTGCCGTGGTGCAAACTGGCATGACCCTGCGCAACGACGAGCTGTGTCAGGTGAACGAAATTTCGAAATGGTTCGAGGTCATCCGCCAGCCCCTGACGGAAGAAACGGCAGATGGCCAGATGCGGGTTGTCGGCACCATGGGCATAGCCCGCGACATTTCAGAGCGCCGCAAGGCCGAAGACGAAGTACGCAAGCTCCTGCGCGCCATTGAGCAGAGTACCACGGCCGTGGCCATCACCACCCGCGACGGCATTGTGGAGTATGTGAACCCCCGGTATACGGAAATAACCGGCCTCATGCCTGCCGAGATTCACAACCGCCCGCCGGATATCCTGCACAGCCTGCCGGATACCACGGCAGACGAGGTATGGCGGCTCATCCAGTGCGGGGAACAATGGCGCGGGGAAATCCGTTACGTGCGCAAGAACGGCTCCCTCTGCTGGCTGCTCACGTCCATCTCGCCGGTCATGAACGATGCGGGCAGCATACTCAACGCGCTCATCGTCATGGACGACATTTCCGGCAGAAAGGAGCAGGAGGAATACATCCGCTTCATGGCCCTGCACGACGGCCTGACCTCTCTGCCCAACCGCAGCCTGTTCATGACCCGGCTGCGTCAGGCAGCCGCCGTGTTCCAGCGCGATGCCACCCCCTTTGCCATCCTCTTCCTCGATCTGAACAACTTCAAGGAAGTCAACGACACACTGGGGCACGATGCGGGCGATATAGTCCTGAAAACCGTGGCGGAACGCATTTCCGCCTGCCTGCG
>JBKEAK010000028.1:0-7462 GCA_047972125.1 Halodesulfovibrio sp. | reverse complement strand
GAGTGCGGAGATTCGGGCAACGCTGGACGCCATGAACGCCCGCCTTGCGTCCTCGCATGCCACCGTGGCTGCGGGAAAGACTGCCGGCGCATCCGGTGGCACAGGGGGCGGCAAGCCCGGACAAGCCAGTGGTAAATCCGGCAGCGCAGCAAAGCAGGTAGCACCGCTCCGGACCGGATCACTCCAAGGCGGATCGATTCAAGACAAGCCGTTACAGACCGGTTCAACGACAATACCCAACGACGCGGCAGTTCCCGAATATACCGGCCTTGTGATTGATGCACGGGGCCTCGGCTTCACTCCCAGCCTGCATCCGGAATTACACGATGCCGGTGGCACCATCTTTCCTTCAGCGGGACTCAATCCGCAGACAGCGGCAACAGACGGACTGGTGCGCTACATGGACAGCGTCCCCGCCGCCCAGCAGGCACCGCGCGCAGGCAGTCTGCCCTACACCGTCAAAGCCACCGGAACAGCCGGAGGCAACCCGGCCAAGCTGAGCATTGCGCCGGAGGATGCCGCCACTTTACGCGCCATACTAGCCAGAAAGGACAACTTTCTGGACAACTGCAAGGTGATCATCGTGTTTTGAGTTGATCAATGTGTTCGGGCCGGATGCTTGCGTACGCACAAAAGACGTTACGACTTCATCGGTTACGAAGAACGGGACGCACCGGAGTGATTGCTAACCAATTCGAACAGGGGTATAGCTCGCCCCATGAAGGAAAGCGTCTATCTAAGCCCGTTGCGCCACTACCGGCAGCAGTATACCCGACATACAGGTGAACAGGCTTTTCAGGTCGTTGTTGAAGAAACCGACCTGCATGTTACCGCCTGCTCCGATCTTTCCGCAGAAATAAGCCGGTATGTATCCCTGCTGCGCGGACAGCTCAAATCCTACATGCTTCTGCACCCGGAATTCAGGGACAGCTATGTACCCGTGTCCGTGCCAGACACGTCTGCCGAGGTGATACAGCGCATGGCCAATGCAGCCGCCATTGCCGGTGTGGGCCCCATGGCTGCCGTGGCAGGCACCATTTCGCAGATGGTGTGTGAGGAATTTGCGCCGCTCAGTTCCGAGCTTATCGTGGAGAACGGCGGCGATGTGTACATGCTTTCCACCCGCGACCGCATTGCCGGGCTTCTGCCCGACCCGCACAGTCAGGCCACCGTGGGCATTGTCATCCACGGCACGGATTTTCCCGTCAGCATCTGCGCATCATCGGCAACCATCGGCCACTCCCTCAGTCTGGGAAAGGGCGAACTCGTTGCTGTCCGCTCCCGCGACGGCAGTCTGGCAGACGCCTGTGCCACGGCATTCTGCAACCTGCTGAAATCGCCGGACGCCATTGAACGGGTCACAGAAAACGCCGCCGCCCTCGAAGCACAGGGCATCGAGGGCGTGTTTGCACAATGCGGCGGGCGCATCGCCATTTGGGGTAAGATGGAGCTTGCCGTGGTGTAGACCGTCCACAGCCAGCCCCAACATATTGAAAATTTAGTGTTCCAGACCTTCCTTCACGGTCTTGAACAACATGAGAACAAACTTGTCCGGGACGGTTTCTCCGTCAACGGTCATCTCGCGAAGCTGCGTTACGGCATTCTTGCTGGGCGTAACCGTGGCAACCACCTTCAGATGGTATTCATGCTCCCTGCCAGACTCATCAAGGGTCTGGATATGCAGTTGCCACACATCCTGCTCCTGCTCCCAATCCATCCGCTGCACTTTTTGCGAACCAGCATTGCGCTTAAGCAATGAAATGAGATCGCGCAGGGAGAAGGGCTTGCCCTTGCCTGCAACGCCGAGGAATTCGCTGCCGGACTTCACCACGAGTGGCCGCGCAAGAAGAGACTCGTCGGGCATGCACGCGCGCGTTCCGTCGTTGCAGCAATCTTCGATGAGCCTTCCCATGAGGTCGGCCCTTTCCTTGCGGAAGCGGGCAATCTCCTCATCCATCTCGGCTATCTTTGCCTCGTAGGAGCTGATCAGAGAGGCCTTTTCTTCACGCAGCTGCGCAACCTCTTCTCTCAGCAGATCTATCTCGGCGCGAAAATGCGCCTGAGCTTCCAGCACGGTGGACATCTTGTCCAGCACTCCGGCAAGATCCTGCACGAACGCCTTCGCCTTCAGGGGGTCATCTCCCCTGACCGACAGGGTTTCAACAGTTACTCCGGTCGCCACATGCTGCATGGATGCCAGTTGTTCTTCAACCTGCTCTGCGGACCAGTTTCTGGTGAACATTTCCCTGATCTCCCTGAAAAGAACGACAGCCTCCGCAGGATACTTCACCCGTCTTCCCTGACCACCGGCCACGGGAATGAAGCGGGCAAACCGATCCTTGTAATATGAGATGGTTGATGGAGGTATCTCCAATCGACGACCGATCTCGCGCAGGCTGAACGTTTCTCTTACCATTGTCGATTAGTTGTTAGTTAGTTGGACAGATGAATATTTTCTACAAACTAGAGTCTAAAATGTAAAGAACTTTCTCAAAATAATCCATTTGATCAACAACTATTCAACAATTGATCCACAAAAAAGGCCGCAACATGCGGCCACACACTGTTTCAACGCCCTACAACCACTCAACATTTATTCTGAATCAAATCTTCAAGCACCTTCATAAGCTCCTTCATTTCCACGGGCTTGCTCACATAACCGTCCATCCCCGCTTCAAGAAAACGCTCACGATCACCGGAAAGCGCATACGCCGTCAGCGCCACAACCGGCACATCGCCAAACACGCCGGAGGTGCGTATCACCTGCGTAACCTCTACCCCGTTCATGTCCGGCATCTCAATATCCATGAGTATGCAGTCGAAGGTCGAGCCGGACAAGATCGCCAGAGCTTCCCGCCCCCCTGCCGCCGTGATCACAAAGCACCCTTCCGCCTCAAGCAATCGATGAATGGCAAGGCGGCTGACCGGCTCATCCTCCACCAGCAGAATCCGATAGCCATCACTTTGCTCGTGCCGTTTACTATGGCACTGCCCCTTTTCCCCATCCCCCAACGCAGAAACGGCCGGTTCAGCAACCGCTTGTACAGGAAAGTCCAGCCTGATGATTGTTCCCTCATCCATCGTGCTCTCAACGGATATGTTCCCGGACATCAGATCCATGATGCGCCTGACGATTGCCAGCCCGAGCCCCACGCCCTGTTGCAAACGCCCCTGCGCATCGTCGGCCTGCGTGAACCGTTCAAACATTACCCGCTGCAGGTCAGGCGGAATGCCGCAGCCGCTATCCTCCACTTCCACGTGCAGCATATGGCTGCCTGCCGCCTCCGCAGGCTCAGCCCACGCCCGGACATCAACGCCGCCTGTCTCGGTAAACTTGATGGAATTGCCCACAAGGTTGAACAGCACCTGCCGTATGCGCGCCTCGTCGCCCACAAGCTTCTCCGGCACCGAAGGATCAACCACAAACTCCACCCTCAGCCCTTTTTTCCATGCGGCCAGATCAAGCCCCCGGCGCACAGCCTCGAACACCTCACCCAAGGCAAAGGGCTCATCGCGCAGCACCATCTTGCCAGCCTCGATACGCGAGAAATCCAATATGTCGTTGAGAAGCAACAGGAGCCGCCTGCCCGCTTCCAGTGCATAGTGCACATGTTCACGCTCCTGATCCGCCAGCGCGGCGTATTCCATAAGCTGCAGCATGCCCATTATGCCGTTGAGCGGCGTGCGTATCTCGTGGCTCATGTTGGCGAGAAATTCACTCTTGGCCTTGTTGGCAGCCTCTGCCTGCTCTCGGGCCGAGCGAATTTCCGCAAGCGCCTTCAAGCGTTCCATCTCACCCGCAGCCCGCACCCCCACCAGCTTGAGCACGGATTCCGCCAGAGAAGCATCCACAAGCGGCCTGCGCCCGATAACGGCTATCAGCCCCACCGGCCTGCGCTCCACTCCCCACAGGGTGACTCCCACGTAGCTTTCTGCCTTCATCTCCTGCAAAAGCGCATCCGCCGGGAACCGGGAGCTGACAGAATGAGAATAGGTGCACACATCCCTGCCTACCACCTTGCCACAGGGGGTATCTTCAAGCGCATAGCGGATATTATCCTGCATCCTGCCGTCCATGCAGACGGCCACGGTCTGTGCCGTAAGCCCATCTCCTTCCAGCGAATCTATGCACACGAAGTCCATTTCAAGCTGCGTTGCCAGAAAATGGGCCAGCGACTCGAAAAAAGCCCCCTCCCCTTCCGACCACCCGGAACTGAGGAGAAAATGCTGCGTCGCTTCCAGAACCTTCCTTTCCGATATGTCATTGATGACGCATACAAAGCAGTAGGGCTCACCGTCCCGCGAATACAGCAGCGAATAGACGATATCTGTCCATATGGTTTCGCCGCTGCGTTTGATCAGCCGTTTCTCCACCTGATACGAAGAAAGCTTGCCGCTCAGCAGCGCATCATATTCCTCTGCATCCAGAGATCGGTCTTCCGGGTGGGTGACATCTGCAAGCCGCAACCTGCTCAGCCCAATATTGTCATACCCGGATATTGCCAGAAACCGGTTGTTCGCCTTGAGAAAATCTCCATTCAGGGCGCAGTGAACAATGCCCACAGCAGCATTCTCGAAGATGGCCCGATATTCCTGCGCCGCAAGCGACATGGTCCGGCGGGCCTCGGGCACATCCACAAGGCGAAACTCCACCTCCCGCTCGATGTCGTCGTGAATTATGGCATTACGGAGAGTATAGGCAAAAGACTTGGCATACAGCTGCAGCAGGTTCTGAAAATCAACATCCATGCGCAACGCCGGGGTGATCATCACCACAGCCCCCACGCGCATTCCGGCGCAATCCAGCGGAATGAAGAGCAACGATCGCCCCCCCGGCACACCTCCATCCATCCCCTCCGCCATATCCCCCATTCCATCAGGCCAATCCACCGTCAAATCGGAATACATATCTGCTGGAAGATCGGGCAACACGCCGGATACGCCCTCTACCCCCCCGGCAGAAAGCTCCGCATCATACCCTTCACCACCACAGGTGAGCAGGCCGGAAAAGCACTCTGCCGGCCCCCAGACAATGTCGTCGTTTTCCTTCAACGCATGCGCCACCCCTGCCAGGCCATCGTCGCACAGCGCATCAGAACACGAAGGAGCATACTGCCCTATTCTGACGCAACGTTCTTCCTGCTCCCGACGGTCACAGATGAATACGGAGATGATGTCGGCCCTGAAGTAGGCCCCAAGAATCCTCGCCAGATAGGCCCCGCACTGCTCCGTTGCCTTGGGCAGTGAAAGCAGACCCGTCAGGTTTTCCGCCAACCCGGAGAGGCGGTCTTGCCATTCCGAATGGCTTATCGGATTCATATCCTCCTCCATGCGTTGGCAGGCAACTCCACACCGTATCCGCAATGATGCCGATGCGTATAATTCTAACGGCCAGCCTGAAGCATGGGCATGATAAATACCGCTCAACAAGCCAGTTGAGCCACCGCCCGCCAAACAGATCGCCAAGAAACTCTTGACGCCCTCCTCGCATAAAGATATAAGGCCCTTCTCAATTTGCCAGTATAGCTCAGTCGGTAGAGCAACTGATTCGTAATCAGTAGGTCGTCAGTTCGATTCTGACTACTGGCTCCAGAGAAATTAAGGCCTGACAAGGGTTCCCACCCTATCAGGCCTTTTCTCGTACTGGTCAAAACTAGTCAGAACTGTGCAGTTTTTTACGCACCGATGCGTAAAATTTGCGTAAAGAATTTTTCACCCCACCGCCCCAGAATCTACGGCACAACTGTGCAACGAGCCTTCCTCTTCCCTCCTTCGGTTTCCCCGCGTCCATTGGGGCCTGCAGCGCACCCTGTCGCTTATTCCAAAGCACACAATCCAATTTGACGGCATGAGAGCGCTCGGAAAATAAAATGGAGCACCCCAACGTCCCATAAGGCTTTGCGATAATTTACCCCCTTCCCACACCCTCCCTATTCTTTGCAAAATTTTGCAATATCTTGCACAGAGTGCAATTTGACATCCCCGCTGAGAACCCACGCCGTGCCTATTCTAAAGGGGCATTTGCATGCACTCGAAACTTGCACAAAAACGCATCAAAAAGCGCGAAGGCGGGGGGCTGCAGAGTTCGATTTTTTCCGGCTGCGCGGATTTTTCCAGCGCAGGCAGGACAGCCAGCGCTACGTTGCGGCTGCAGCACCAGTCCCTAAGCCGCAGCCTAGGTTCCAGATCCTGTCCAGCGGACGCAAAAAAGCCCGCATATGCGGGCTAATCTTTGCTTTAGCTTTTTCGCTATAGCTCTTCAACGTGAAAACCATTTGCTCGTAAAACTTCTACATGCTCCACGGGTAACGATTTCTCAATATTGACTTTGGTGAACTGTTGTTCATTATTAACAACATACATGACAAGTTCATCATCCTCAGAATGAACTATAACTCTTATCCATTGTTCTTCAGGCATACTCCCTCCTAGATATAAATTAGTTATTGAGGGCAGCATATCTTTATCCAGATATTCCTTCAAGCTTGTCCCTATCAGCTCCCACGGCATTGGCATGGCCATGCACGGAACCGCTCTGGTCCGGCTTGGGAATGGCTCCGCTCTGGTGCGTATGATCCGCCAGCACGTGCAGGGCATCACGCACCTGTTCCCACACGTCCACCATAAGGGGCAGCAGGCTCACTTCTCCTGCACCTAGGCGCAGGTTGTTGCGGCATTGCAGGTTCCTGTTTGTGGCGGTCACGGCCTTGTCGCCGGTCACGGTGTCCGTGGCATTGCCGCCCACAGTGCAGGCATCATCAGCGGCCACAGTAACTGTGCGCCCCGCGCCCATGGTCTCGGTCACGGCCTTGGCCACCGTTGTGGTCACAGCCCCGCGCACATCGGTGCGCACGTTGCGGCCCACCACCTGCAGCGCATCCTGCCCAGTTGTGATTGCCGTATCTCTTGCAGTCGTCAACGATAGCGAATCTCCGGCAGATAACCGCGCAGAACCTGCCGTCAGCAGGCGCAGCGCGCCAAGCGCTTCAATGCGCTTTACGCCGTCCACCCGCTCGGTGCTGTTCTCGGTCACGCGGCGGATCTCGCGCGCCACGGTCTCCATCTTGCGCACGGCGGTGATGATGCGGTCGCGGCTGGCATCCGTGATGGCCATGTCCGTTTTACGCGTCCAGTTCCCATCTGCGTCTATCCCTTGGTGCGCGGCCTCGCTCTGCATCCAGCGCAGCTCCCCGGCCTGCAACTGCGGCAAGGAAAGCCCAAGAGGGTACACGTTGCGGATGAGCGGCAGATCCGCGCGCCCATAGGCGAACTCCACCACCACAAGCGCCCCCGTGCGCGGATACCCGAACAGACCGGCCTCATGCCCACAGCCAACCGGCACGGGCAGCGGCACGGCCTCATAGACCGGATACGCGGCATCCGGCTCCCCTTCCGGCGTGAGAATCTGAATATCCACGGCATAGCGGGGCCGGAACCGCTCGCATGTGCCACCGGCTTCCGG
>JBKEAK010000027.1:0-2229 GCA_047972125.1 Halodesulfovibrio sp. | reverse complement strand
CAAGGCTCGAAAGCAGTTGGTGAGAGACCGTGTGTCCACCAATAACCATCCCCGCCTCATCCATCAACCGAAGTTCCCGGCTTCCGAGGTAGAACCCGCCGTCAGCGTTGAAATCGGGAAGATACCGGGCATGCAGGCTTTCCAGCACATACCTTCTAGACTCTTTATCAAGGCAGTAGTTCATGATGCGCTTGAATTCCGTCTCTTCACTCTTTGGTTGCAGAGTGTAAACCGGAGCAGAAAATCCGTTTGCCTGCACGTCAATACCGGCAGAGTCCACCAGTTCCCGGCAACGCCTCAGCATCTCCGCACCGCCGTAGGCACCCAGCAAAGCATGAACCATGTGCACATCCTGCGTTCCCGGCTTGCCGGAACCATCTGTGCAATGCAGAAAAACACCGGTAACGCCACGATCCTGCAACTCCGGCAGGACGTAATCAAAGTGGTCCCGCAATCCGTCATCAAAAGTCAGCAGGTAGTCGTTCTCTCCCAACGGAGATCTCTCCAGCAACGCGGCGTCCAGCTCGGAACGAGTCAAAATACGCCCATTCTTCTGGAAGAAATCCAGCTGGCGACGAAAATCATCAATGTGCAAAAAACGCAGATACGGAAACGCCGCATCCGGCTTTCTGACATAGTGGTACATTATGATCTTCATAACACCGAATCCAGCCAGCCCTTCATGGTTCCAAGAAACGCCTCGGCATCACTGCGGACGCCATCCATGGCACGCGCATACCGTGCAGAAACTTCTTCACCCTTTTCAAGCGATTCCACGACAAGTGTCTCCAGCCTTTCGGCAAAGGCATCATCTGCAAAGCCAAGGGCCCTGTCCGCCATGCCGAAATACGAATAGAGCTCACGAATCTGGGGATGGGTGACAATTCCCACAGAAGGGACGTTCAGGCCAACGCTGCAAATATTCGTATGCAGTCGTGTACCGATATTCAGGGCGCACTTTCTGTACAAATCAAAAAAGTACTTCTCTGCCCCCTGCCCATGCAGATAGGGAGCCACGGTTACCCGTCTGCGCAGAAAATGATCTTCAAACTGGCGAATAAAGTCTGCAATGAATGCGTAATCCTTATGAATATGCGGATAAAAAACCAGATTCACATCGGGCAGGCGCCGCATGACATTGCTGAGCACCTCCGCAAAGGTCCGCTTGAAGTCTTCCAGAGTGACACCATTTGAAGACGCGAACCGGAAGTCCAGCATGTCCCCAGCCAGATTCACACCGATGGTTCGGGATCCGGGTGCCAGTTCCGGATGATAATGGTCTTCGGGCTGAACAAAGTGCCCGCCATCCGGCATCAGGTGAATCCTGTCTGCGTATTCATCGCCAAGCACCCTGCGCGCCGAACCGGGAGAACCATCATTTCTGACGGAAACCAGAAACTGTGAAGAGTCGAGCGTATAGTCGAGGAACTGCTTGAAACGCTCCACGCAGATATCCGGCGCTCCCATATACGGATCAAGCCCCAGGGCATAAAAGAGAACCGGGGTCTTGATCTGACGAAGCACTTCCGGCGGAATAGCCACGCTGGTTCCGGTAGGCGAGCTTTCAACCCACAGTTCGAAATAGTTACCGCCACCGCATACAAACAGATCGTATTCATTTACCATGGCAGCGAAATCACTATCGAAATGCCGCCACTTCCAGAAATATTCCCGCATTTCCAACGGGGTAATATTGAACTCATACTCCGGCAGATACTTCTTCCAGAGATAGGCCACCCCGTTGTGGTTCGCATTGTCGCCGATGTTTCCATCAAAGCTGGCCAAATGCAGAACATTAATCTTTCGCATTACGCTTGCTCCTGAGCATGAGTTCCCTGTCAACCGGGTCATAGGCAACGCCGCCTCCGGCAACACAATTGCCGCACATGATCCCCCTTGCATCTTTCGCGAGATGGCGATCGCGCACAGAGACGAATGCTGGGCTTTCCCAAGCTTCACTTAGCGACAGTTTGGTAAGGTCAGCCACTGCCAGCGCATTCTCGAAGTCAAAACAGCAGGCATTCATATACCCTTCCGCCGTCACATGCACCCTGTTGAACACCATGGGACAAGGCAGGCTGAAACCATGGTCCAGCTCCGTGCTCTCCACCCCGGGTACAGGGCATGTACCGTGCACGTAGTATTCGTCGATCTGCGAAGCAAACTCGTCCCGCATGGTAAAAATGGCTTCGCGAGTTTCGGCTACGTAGGTGGACGAAACATAAATTT
>JBKEAK010000026.1:0-30013 GCA_047972125.1 Halodesulfovibrio sp. | reverse complement strand
GATGGGAATATCAAACTGGCTCTGATGGTTCACCATGAAAACGACAGGCCCTTGTGCGGGCAGGGCGTTGAGGTCGGCCTCAAGCCTGATGCCGGAAAAGGCGACGGCACAGCGGCTCCACAGGGCGGCCAGATAGGCGCAGGCCTTGCCCGCCGGTGCGAAGACGCCAACGATCATGGTGGCAATGCTGATGGCCAACGTTGCCGTCAGAAAGGAAATATAAAACCATATGGTACGGATCATTGGACCTTCCAAGTGTAGTCAAGTGTGCCACGCTAACGGAAAATGCGCGTTGTCTCAAGTGGGCTGAACAAGCAAATAATGGGATACATGACTATTCCTGTCACATAATACTATATGGAAGGGCTCAAATGAAACAGCCCCGCCGTTTCCGGCGGGGCTGTTTTGGTTCATGCTATTCTCTTGCAGACTGGTGTTCGGCCACCACACGGTCCACAACCGGCGGCGGTGCCTCTTCGTAGTGGGTGAGTTCCATGGTGAACACGCCCTGACCGCCTGTCATGGAGCGCAGGTCCGGTGCGTAGCGCAGCACTTCGTTCATGGGCACATGGGCCTTGATCTCCGTAATGCCGAGCTGGGAATCGGAACCGAGCACTTTGCCGCGGCGCGAGGAAAGGTCGCCGATGACATCGCCCATGTATTCGTCCGGAATCTGCACCGAAAGAAGGACGATGGGTTCCAGCAGGGCGGGCTTCACCTTTTCCATGGCGTTTTTCAGCGCAAGGGAACCGGCGATCTTGAAGGCCATTTCTGAGGAGTCCACGTTGTGGTACGAACCGTCGTACAGCTTGGCGCGGAAGTCCACCAGCGGATACCCGGCAAGGAAGCCGCGCAGGGCGGATTCCTGAATGCCCTTGTCCACGGCGGGAATGTACTGGCGGGGAATGACGCCGCCCACGATGGCATCTTCGAATTCGTAACCGAATCCATGGGGCATGCCCTCGATTTCCACCCAGCAGTCGCCGAACTGGCCACGGCCGCCGGACTGCTTCTTATGCCGTCCCTGTACCTGCGCCTTGCCCTTGATGGTTTCGCGGTAAGGTACCTTGGGCGTTTTGAGCTCTATTTCGCACTTGTACCGGCGCATGGCTTTTTCCACGCTGGTCTCTATGTGCATCTGGCCCATGCCCGAGATGAGGATGTCGCTCGACTCCTCGGCGCGGGAAAGGCGCAGCGTGATATCTTCATCAAGCAGCTTCTGAACGGCTGCATATACCTTGTCTTCGTCGCCCTTTTCCTTCGGCGCGAGCGCGTAGGAGATGAGGCGCGGCGGCAGGGTGGGCTTAGCAAGCTTGAAGGGCTTTTTCTCGTCGGCGAGTGTGTCGCCGGTTTTGGTCATCTTCAGCTTGGGCAGGGCGACAATGGCGCCGGGGCCCACTCCGCCGCGGGCGGGTGAGGATTCTTTGCCCACCATGAAGAGAGGGGTGCCTATGCGCTCGGACTCGTCCTTGTTCACGTTGCGCAGGCTCGCTTCGCCGTTCAGGGTGCCGGAAAGCACGCGCATGACGGTGAGCTGCCCTGCAAAGGGGTCTGCAAGCGTTTTGAAGGCGAACATGGCAAGGGGAGCTTCGGGGTCGGAGGCGCGGGTATCGCCTTCCGTATTTTCCCATGCTGCATGTTCCATGGGATTGGGGAACAGGGTCTGTATGGTGTCCAGCAGCTGGGAACCGCCCTTGTTTTCAAGCGAGGAACCTACAACCACCGGAACCAGCTCGCCTTTGAGCACGCCTATGTGCAGGCCTCGGGCGATTTCATCGGGTTCGAGTTCGCCGGTTTCCAGATATTTTTCCATCAGTTCTTCATCGCTTTCGGCGATGTTCTCGATGGTGGCTTCACGCAGCATGGATACTTCGTCAACCATGTCAGCGGGAATGGGAATTTCCGTAAATTTGCCGTCGGCTTCGAAGGAGAATGCCTTCTCGCCGAGCACATCCACAACACCCTTGAAGTCCTGTTTGGAACCTATGGGCATGTACAGCAGGACCGTGCGCATGCCCAGCATGGAGGAGAGGCCGTTGAACGCCATGTCAAAGTCCGCACGGTCGCGGTCCATTTTGTTGATGAAGACAATGGCGGGCAGCCCGGCGCTCTTGACGAAGTTCCACAGACGTTTGGTGAGGGGACGGACACCGTCCACGGCATCCACAACAAAAACGGCGCTATCCGCACCCTTGAGCAGGTACTGGATATCGCCGATGAAGTTGTTGTCGCCGGGGGTATCGATGAGGAAGTGACGGTTCTTCTGCCATTCGAAGGTGGCGAAGGCCGGCTGCACAGAGCCGCGGCGCTTCACTTCCTCAGGTTCATAGTCGAGGGTGGTGGAACCCTCCTCGACCTTCCCAAGGCGGTTGATGACGCCAGACTGAAACAGCAGCATTTCAGCCAGCGACGTCTTACCGCAACCTCCGGTGCCTACAATTGCATAGGTTCTCTGGGTCTCCAGTGCTTTGGACATATACCTCTCCCTTACTCAGTTGAAACCAGTTAAGACGGAGTTTTCAGGCCCGGCAGCCGGGCGTTCGGTCCATTGCGAATATGCGGAGGGGAAATCAGTGCGGCGTGCCCTCCGACTTTTCCCGATGATGCCACATTGAAGAAGCTGAACCTAGATGTCAACCCTGTTTGTAAAAACGCTTGATTGTGTAAACAGTCATAAACGCCCTGTCGTATCGTCCCGCCATGGTTTACCCTTTGTGTTGACCATGGCGCACAACTGATAGATGATGCGGCAGTATTTTGCAGAGGAGCAGTCATGTACTTTAATCTGATCATCGGGGTGGTCGTACTCGTAGCCCTGTATTTTCTGGGGCGGGAGATAGCGGGGCGGCTGCGCTCGCCGCGCTCCATCCTGCAGGAAGAGCTGGAAGAGCGCCGCAAGCGCAATGAGAGGGTGCAGGAGAATCTGGAGCGGGTGCGCCAGCGTGCCATTTCGAAAATGGTACCCGTGCGTCAGGCAATCAACGACATGAATGCTTCGCTCATGGAATCACAGCGTTTTACGCTGGAAGGCGGGGCGGATTCGGTTGTCCTGCGCCAGAACGGAGTGACCATAGCCGTGACCTACCAGCTGGCGAGCTTTTCAGTGGACGGCAGTCCGCGCGAATTGCGGGATGATGTCGCTCAGTACGAGCGCTATGTCATAGAGGTGCAGCATGTGGCGGAAGACCGTTTCCACACACGGGAGGCTGTAACCAGTGAAGAGGCAATACGGCTTGTGGCCCGGGAAATAGCGGTCCTGCTGCAACGATGAGGGCGTTCAGCCGGCTCAGCCTGATGCGTTGTCATTGGCACCGGCTGCTGCTATGCTGAACCATTCAGTACACGATACGATGAGGAAATTCTTATGGCAAAGACCTGCAACGTAACTCTCTATGCCTTATCCACCTGCATTCACTGCAAAAAGACCAAGCAGTTCCTTGAGGATAACGATGTGCAGTTCAAGGTGGTGTACGTGGACCAGCTCACCGGCGACGAGCGCAAGGATACCATCGCCCGCATCAAGGAGCACAACCCCAAGCTGTCGTTCCCGACCATCATCATAGACGAGGGCGTGTGCGTCATCGTCGGCTTCCACAAGGAAGAGCTTCAGGAGGCGCTGGATATATGAGCAAGCAGATGACCGTGGAGCAGCTCTACGAGATGCTCAAGAAATTTCAGGAGCCCAAGGGGAATTTCTTCAACAAGGACATGACCATGACCATGCCCCTGCTCGAGAATCTTCTCGTGAACAAGGAGCGCTACGGCTACATGGCCTGCCCCTGCCGCTTGCCCAACGGCACCTTTGAGGATGACAAGGATATCGTCTGTCCCTGCGTGTACCGCGAGGAAGACATGAAGGAATACGGCGCATGCTTCTGCGGCCTGTATGTCACGGCGGAAGTGAACGAGAGGGAGGATACCTCCATCGTCGTACCGGAACGCCGCCCCCCGGACAAGATTCTGGGTCAGGACTAGAAAGAGCAAAAGCCCTGTCGCATTGAGCGGCAGGGCCTTTTTATTATTCTATTCCCAGTGCAACGGCGCTGTTGCGCAGAATCTGTTCCAGCTCTGCATCGCTCAGCTTCAGGCGTTTGCGCAGTCGGGCCATTTCGTCCGCCGGGTCATAGAGCGGATAATCCGACCCGAAGAGAATGCGCTCGCGCGGGTGCTTCTTCCAGATGGCGGCAAGGGTTGCGTCGTCAATGAACTCCAGCGAGCTGGAGGTGTCTATGTAGACGTCTCTGCCTATGGTGCTTTCCAGCGCATATTTCCAGTGCCGGTAGCCACCCATGTGGGCAGCGATGAACCGTGCGCGGGGGAAGAGGTCCATAAGGGCTGCAAGCTTGTAGGGGCAGGAAGGATTCTGTTCCGGTGGCAGCACATCGCCGATGTGCAGCATGAACATGAAGTGCTCCTGCGCCTCTTCGATGATGGGGTGCAGGCGCGGATCATCCAGACGGAAGCTCTGGAATTCCGGATGCAGCTTAAGGCCCCGTATGCCGCTCTTCTTCAGCCGGTCCAGCTGGCATGCCCAGTCCTCGTAGTCGGGATGGATGGTGCCGAACGGAATGACCGAAGGATGCGCCTCCTTCAGGGCCAGCGCAAAATTGTTGGCCGGAATGACCTGCGCTGCGGCCGTGGCGGCAGAATGCACCACAACCCTATCTATGCCCGCCTTGCGGGCCCTTGCCAGCAAATCTTCAATAAGCCCGGAACCTACGCCTTGGATGCCGTAATGCTGCCCCAGTTGCTGCAGTACCTTGTCGGCGATCTTCGGGTGGAAGGCATGAGTGTGCACGTCTATAAACATGGGCAGTTGCTTACAGACGCCTCGGGGAAAAGGCAAGATGGTATGTGACTATCAGCCCGGTATGTCGGGTGCTTTTTTCGAACGCCGCAGGGCAGATGCCAAGCAGTCTACTGTTTGGCGTGGTTGGCATGTTTGTTTTGTTGGGTGAGTACGGTGCACAATACTTGACCGCAAAGGGGACGGAACCTACCTTGTAGAACATTGATAAAACGACGTTACGGAGTTGCTCTCATATGGATTTTTCTACGTTGGCCAAACTGCGAAGGCATCTTTCCATAAAACACCACATTCCGGGAAGGCTGCGCCTGCGCTTCAGCAAAAGTGTGTTGGCAGACCCTGCTGCCGTGGCTGTGATCAAGGCACCTCCGGCAAAGCCCAAGGCCGTGTTCAAAGCGGACCTGAACCTCATGGCGCAGTCTGTGACAATAGAATACGACGCGCAGATCATTCCACCTGACTTGCTGAATGAATTACTCGGTGCCCCGGATGACATTGCGTCCGCCAAAGCACTGGAGACTCTGCACCAGCTTCTCTACGCCGCATAACGCGGCGTTTTTCTTTTTCCGCCACTGAGGCGTTTTTTTTGTTCCTTGACGATGAAAATCATTTTCATTATCAACTGTGATCCCATGCGACAAATTATAATTGGTTGAGCGGGGCACTGCGTACATCTTGTACATTCGGAATAGTTCCCGTTTTCAGTGGCTCGTAGCTGAGCAGAGCATATACACAGGACAATGAACGTGAGGAAAGGAGGAGTCGATGCAGGATTGGGCAGAGAAGTTGTTGTTTGTGGCTGCCGGAGCAGCCGCAGGGGCTTTGGGGCTGGTTGCGTGGCAGAATCGTGACCGCTTGCATGAATTGCTGGATGTCGCTTTGGACAAGGGACAGGAGCTTATGAAGGATCAGATGCAGGATCTGGAAAACATGGCTGCTGCGTCCGGCGCTCCCGGTACAACCGGCACGACTGGCACAGCAGGCGGAACTGCTCACAATGCCGCCGGAAAGGAGGCATAGCATGGGAATAAACAGACTTGCGTATTTTCTGGCCGGTGCGGTGCTGGGTGCTTCCGGGTATGCCCTTGTCCGTTCGGGCAAAGGTCAGGCTCTGCTTTCCGGGATAGTGCAGGGCGGTTACGGCGTAACTGAAGGGGTGCTCGCCCGTATTGAGACCCTGAAGGAAGATATTGAAGATTACATGGCTGAAGCTCGGTACAACAATGAGCAAAAGGCCCGCGATGAGCATGAACAGGCCGCCTCTCCCGCCGCCTCTCCCACTGTTCCTCCGGCTGCAAAGCCCAAGGCAGCAGCCAAAAAGCCTGCAAAGGCCAAGACTGAAACCGCTGCAAAAGCAAAACCGGCAAGCAAGGGTAAAACGGTGAAAAAGGCCAAAGCCTGATGCCGTTGGCGTATTCGGTGCGGCGATAAACGCTTCACTCAAGAAAAGTATACTGCCTGTGGTACCGGCATATGCCGTAACCCTGTTGCGGCAGTCCATTGATCTGTGATGCCTTAGGATAATGCATGATTATAGTTCGCAGCATACCCGGACGCGTTCGGTTTTCAGCCGCATCGGCAGAGGTGATGCCTCTCTTGCAGGCACGATTGCACGAAGCCGTCCGAGACATGCAGGTTGAGATAGCCTTTGTCTTCAATCCCCGTACGGGGCGCGGGTTGCTCACCTTTGTTCAGGACGACGAACTGACCAGAGTTGTCCTGATTGCCGTGGAAGAGGTGGCTGAGCAATTAGCACAGCCCGCACTGCCTCCATGCCGCCATGCGGAGTCTGGTGACCCCGCGGCCTGCACCCTTCCGGTGCTCGGCAGCAATGTGGTGGAAACGGAAAAACTTGATTCTCCTTTCCTTATCATCGCCCGCAAGGTTGGGCGGTTTTATCTGACCAAGCTGCTGATGCCTCCCTGGCTCAGGCCGTATTGGACGCTCTTTTCTGTCATGCCCTTGCTCTTGGAGGGGGTGAAGTCGTTGTTGCGCGGCAAGCTCAATGTCAGTGTGCTGGACGCCGCCGCCATTGGTGCATCCATTGCCATGCGCGATTTCAATACCGCAGGCACAGTGCATCTGCTGCTGGATATCAGCGAAACGCTCGAAGACTGGACGAGGGAAAAATCCCGCGCGGACCTTGCCGCCCTGTACCGGGGCGACAACAAGCCGGTGTGGGTCATGCGTGGCTCAGGCCCCGTATCCATTCCTTCCGGTGAGCTTGTGGCCGGAGATATGGTCATTGTCCGCAGTGGCTCACGTATTCCGGTTGATGGTGTTGTTGCCGACGGCATGGCCATGGTCAACCAGTCATCCATGACAGGTGAACCCATGCCGGTGAAGAAAAGCGTTGGTGCCGAGGTCTTTGCCGGAACGGTTGTGGATGAGGGAAATATCATCATCCTTTCCGAGGGAGTGGGAGATGAAACGCGCTTTGCCAAGATTGCGCGGATCATTTCCGAATCCGAAGGGTTGAAGGCAGATATTCACGGACAGGCCGTCAGGCTGGCGGACAAGATCGTTCCCTTCTCCTTCATACTCTCGGGGCTGGTATTCCTGTTCACCCGTAACTGGATGAAGGCCGCGTCCGTTCTTCTGGCGGACTACTCTTGCGCCATCAAGCTGGCAACGCCGCTGGCTGTGCGTTCTGCCATGCTGGAAGCGGCTCATAGAGGTGCCGTCATCAAGGGTGGCCGGCATATCGAGGCGCTTGCACGCATGGATGCCATTGTGCTGGACAAGACAGGAACGCTGACCGAGGCCCGCCCGGTGGTGATGGATATTTGCCCCGTGAACGGCTTCAGCCGCGAGTTTGTTCTGCGCAATGCCGCGTGCATGGAGGAACATTTCCCCCATCCTGTTGCGGAAGCCATAGTGCGAAAGGCGGAAGAAGAAGGGCTGCACCATGAGGAAGATCATGCCGAGGTAGAGTACATTCTGGCCCATGGCATATCCACCACGCTGCATGGTGAAAGGATGATTCTGGGCAGCCGCCACTTTGTTCACGAGGACGAAGGCATAGATATTGATGAGGCGGCCACCTACATTCAGCGCTGCACCGATTCCGGGCTCTCTTTGCTCTACTTTGGCGTCGGAGGCAGGCTGGCCGGGGTGATTGCCTTGGAAGATCCCCTGCGGCCCAGTGCACATCGTTTTATCCGGCGTCTGGAAAATGCGGGTATGGAACGCATTATCATGCTGACCGGAGACGGTCAGGGAACCGCTCAGGCCGTGGCCGAAGAACTGGAGATAACCGAGTACTACGCACAGGCCTTGCCAGATCAGAAAACAGACCTCATAGACCGGCTGCGTGAGGAAGGCTACGTGGTGGCCATGGTGGGTGACGGCATCAACGATTCAGCGGCGCTGACACGGGCGGACGTGGGCGTTTCCATGAAGCATGGAGCCGACATCGCGCGTGAGGCTTGTGATGTGATGATTACCAGCGACAGGCTGGACAGCCTGATGGATTCCATTGCCATATCCCGCAAGACCATGCGCAGGGTGCGAAGGAACTTCATGTTCATTGTGGTGAGCAATACCATATTCATCGGGCTGGGGCTGACCGGTCTGATTTCGCCCGCCATGTTGGCTCTGCTGCATAACTCGGGCACGGTTCTCACCTGCGCACACAGCATGCGGCCTGTACTTTCCGGTAATTGACTTCAACAAAACAGAAAGGAAAAGGCGGAACCATGTTCCGCCTTTTTTATGCTCTTCAGAATTTGTCTGCCAACCGGTCTGTTCCGGATGGTACGTTTAGCTCATTAAGGTTCGCCTGTTCTGGTATAGGTGACCGCCGAGCAGGGTCAGAAAGGCTCCGCCCGCTACGGCATGCCAGCGACCGGAATAGGCCAGCGCTCCTATGGCTGTTCCCAAAGCCAGCCCCATGCCGAGCTTTACGTTGCGGCGGGCAGCACGGCTGCCGAAGGCCCGGTTGAAGGAACTGAGTCCTTCCTGCACCTTGACCACGTCGATATGCAGAAACTCTGCGATGCGTTTGAAGATGGCCTCTGCTTTGATGCGGGCCTTGTCAAAAAGCACCAGCATGCTGCCGATACGTTTGTTCAGCTGAACATCCAGAATGCCCTTTGCAGCGAGCAGCTCGTCTCGCAAGGAATATCCCAACTCACCGACTTTCAGAGCACCGTTTCTGAAACGGATTCTGCCTTGGCTCATAGCGTGCATTGTTGCCTCCAGATGATTAGTACCCATTGCATACCATAGAACAACGGGACGGTGTCAACGTGTGCAGGTGATAATCAATTACATCACGCCAAAGGTAGTGGCAGTTCAGATAGTTCCACCCGTAAACAGGCTCTTCAGCCAGTCCGGCACTGCCACGGGGCGGCCCGTGTTGTTAACGCAGGCGTGCTGCGTCATGCCGGTTGCCAGCACCTTGTCCTTTGCTTCGTTGAGAATTTCATAGGTAAAGGTGATGGATGCCTTACCCCATTCGGCAATGCCCACGCGCACGAAAACCAGATCATCATACCGTGCGGGTGCGCGGTAATGGCATTGTGCCACGCGCACGGGCAGCATTATGCCCCGTTCTTCCACTGTGGCGTAGCTCATGCCGCGTTCGCGGATGAATTCGCTTCTGCCGCGTTCAAACAGGTGCAGGTATTCGGCGTAATACAGCACCCCCATGGTGTCTGTTTCACCGTAGGAAATACGGTGGGCAAGCAATGTCTCCGGTGTGGGAAAACTCATGGCTACACTCCGTAACTGTGGTTCGTGAATCGTTATTTCTGTCGGCACGCGGGCGCGGTGTCCTATGCAGACACGGATTCCCGCGCGAACGCGGTTCCCTCTGCCGTGGCCAGAACCGTGTCGAAAAAGCCGAGTATGTCTTTCCATGCCCTGTGCGCAAGGCGAGGGCAATACCATGACTTGAGAGGCTCGTTGGGAATGAGCAGCTCATTGCAGAAGCCGTGTCCGGCATCGCTATATATGATGATGCGGCAGTCCGTCTGCGCATCGCGCATTTCCTGCGTGAAGGGGGCCACGTCTTCAAGGGGCACAATCTTGTCATGTGCGCCGTGCAACACCAGCAGCGGACCGCAGGGAACGGCTTTTTCCTCAACGGGCGGCAGTGGATGTGAGGTGCTCAGATAGCCGTATACGCTGCATGTGGCGTCCACCGGAGCGCCGGAGCGGGCCAGTTCCATCACGGCACATCCGCCGAAGGAGAAGCCCAGGCTGAATACCGGCAGTCCCCGTGTTGCAGGATGGCTGCGCAGGGCATCGAACGAGGCGCGCAGCCTTCTGCGCATGCGTTCCCTGTCTCCACGGTAGATGCGGGATACGCGGCTTCCCTCTTCGGGATTGGCGGGGCGTACACCGGCACCGTACATGTCGCAGGCAAGCACGGCAAAGCCTAGGGCGGAAAGCCGCCTTGCATGCCGGTGCATGTATTCGCCCGGTCCCATGAATTCGTGCACCAGCAGCACGGCGGCCCTGGGAGGTGTGCCAGTGGGATGTGTGCCTGTGGCGGGCATGAACAGCGTACCTTCAAGTGATGTTTCGCCGTCCGCACAGAGAAAGGGCGTTCCGGCGTTCAGTGTAAGAGAGTCTGTCATCGCCGGCATCAGCGTGCTCCGGGTACAAAGGCGGCGTGGATGCCGCTCAGGTGAATTTCAGTTCTGTCTCGCCACACAACGCGGGCGCGGCAAAGCTCTGTGCCGTCTTCCAGCGTCACCGAATGCAGGCTCTCGCCCGCCGCCGGATCAGAGCAGGAGGAGGTGAGCCGTGCTCCTGCACCGCATTCCGCACGGAAGGTAATATCCACCAGCGAGGGTTTATGCGTGGCAAGAAAATCGTCCGGCACAGCCTCCATCACCCAGTCGGAATAGCGGGCGTTGTTCACATGGCCGTTCATGTCGAGGTCTGCCTTGCGGGTCAGCACGGGAACGGCATGGGCCACCTCGCGCAGCTTGGGCACGGCGCGGGTTGCAAAGGGCTGGCAGGCGGGTTGGTCCTTGGGATATTCTTCGCCTACAAAGTCCGGGATGGGAGCCATCTTGCGGGTGGCCACATCCATTACCGCCCATGCGCTGGTGCCGCTGGCGAGCAGGTTGTCTGCCGTATCAAAAATTTCGTAACAGCGCATGGCTACGCTGCGGTCATGGGTGGAAGGCCACGTGCGCACGGTGATGGTTTCCCCTGCCGCAGGGTAGCGATCCACGGTGATGGAAAGGCGCGTCAGCACCCATGCCACGCCTTCCGCCCACAGGCGCTCTCCGGGAAAACCCAGATCGCGCGCGTTGTTGGAGGCGGCTTCCTGAAAATAGTCCGCAAAGGATGTGGGGGTGGCAACGCCGCTTATGCCTACCTCGTAACAGCGGACGGGCAGGGTTTCCGAGCCGTATACGGTCATGTCTGGTTCCTTTGAATCGAGTGTGGGGCTCCTGCGTGACCACGAATGCCCGGTAGACTTCAACAGATGCTGAAGCTAGTGCCGACGTTACGGTCGAACGGTAAGGTCGGACGTTAAACCGGATGCCATGGCCGGACGTCAAAATCGGACGGCATGGCCGCATACCTCATGATGCTGTACTCCATGATTTTGGGCCGTAGGGACATAAAACATCCGGCATTGTCGTGTCTCACGAATCGTGGCTGCGCAGCACATCGAGCACCTCTACGCGGGAGGCCTTCCATGCCGGATAGGCTCCGGCGATCAGGCCGAACAGGATGGAGGCACCGCAGGAGAGCGCAATGAGCAGCGGGTCATACACATAGGGAAAATCGCCCACGCGGTAGACCACGGTTACGCAGAGCAGTGCACCGCATACACCAAGAATGCCTCCTGTACCAGACATGAGACCGGCCTCAAGCAGGAATTGCAGCACGATGGACTGCCGCCTTGCACCCACGGCACGGCGTATGCCTATCTCCAGCCTGCGCGAGCGCACCAGCAGGATCATGATGGAAAGTATGCCCAGCGTGCCCACCATGAAGGATATGCCGGAACTCATCACGCCCAGCGTCCATACAAGATCAAGTGCCTGCGTCTGCAGGGTGGCCGTGTCACTGGCGGTGAGCACGGCAAAGTCGTCATTTGCCGCATCGGTTATGTTGTGGCGATGCCGTAGCAGGGCGGTTGCCGCAGCTTTGGCCGCCTCGGTATCCGCGCCGTCGTGCAGGGTCATGTATACGCCGGATATGTAGTCCTGATTGGACATGCGGCGCATGTAGGTGGTTACGGGCACGAAGACCTGCTCATCCTGATCGGTGCCGGAAAGGTCGCTGCCTTTTTCTTCCATCACCCCCACGACTTCCATTCCCGCGCGGTAGAAGAATACGGTTGCGCCCAGTGCCAGCTCCGGCTTGCCGAACAGTTTTTCGGCAATGGTCTTGCCCAGCACGCACACCTTGGCGCGGTCTTCCACGTCTTCGTGCGTGATGAAGCGGCCCATGGCCGGTTTCATGGCTCGCACTTCGGGATATTCCGGCCCCGTGGCCACCAGTTGCGATGTGGTTGTGGTGCGCTGGTAGCGTACCGGCATGGTGGTTCTGATGAACGGCACGCCGGAGCGGACCTGCGGCACGCCGTAGACCAGTGCCCGCGCATCTTCAAGGGTGAACGAGGTGGTCTCGCTGCCGAAGCGGACCGAGCCGCCGCGCGAAAAGCGCACCTTGCCCGATATGGCCGCAAAAAGGTTGGGGCCGAGCTTGGCGGTTTCCTGCTCCGCCTTGGCTACCATGGCCTTGGAAACGTGCATAACGCCCGTGAGTGCCAGCGCGCCGAGAAAGACACCGAGCATGGCAAGGGCGGTGCGCAGCTTGTGCGTGCCCAGAGCCTGCAAGGCTATTTTCAGGCCGCCGAACATGTGGGGAAAGGCCGTGCGCATGCTAGTCGCCTCCCCGCAGCGCCTGAATGGGATCCATGTCTGCTGCGTGGCGTGCGGGGCGCAGGCCGAATATCAGACCCACCGCCGTGGCCGATGCCAGCGCGTAGCTGAATATCTTCCACGACAGGCGTATCTCTATGAGTCCAAGCCGGGCCAGCATCTGGCCCATGGCAAGCCCCATGAAAATGCCGACAATGGCCCCGATCACCGTCAGGGCAACAGCTTCGATGAGAAACTGTGTGATGATGGCGTTTCTGTCCGCTCCCAGAGCACGGCGCAGGCCGATTTCGCGCATGCGCTCGGATACGGAAAGATAGAACAGGTTCGCAAGTACGAACCCGCCCACCAGAATGGCGGCGGCTGCCGTAATGCCCAGAAATATGGTCAGCCCGCCCTTGATCATGGAAAGGAACTTCTGCACCTCAACGGCGGAAAGGATGGTGAAGTCGTTTGGCTCGCCCTCGCGTATGCCGTGCAGGTGCCGTAGCAGGCTTTCCAGATTGATGACGTTGTCATCCATATGTTCGGCATCAACAAACTTGATGCGCAACGCGCGGAAGAAGCGCCTTTCCACGCCGAAGCGCTGCATCATGGTGGTCAGCGGAATGATGATGCGGTCGTCCAGATTGCCGCCGCCCCCGGCCAGACCGCGCGGTGTGAGCACGCCCGCCACGGTGAAGGGAATTTTGTTCAGGAAGAAGCTTTTGCCAACGGGGCTGGCATCGCCGAAAAGTTCCTTGGCAACGGAGTCTCCAAGCAGGCACACGCGGGCGCCCTGTTCCACGTCGGTTGCCGAAATGTCACGTCCGTCCGCCAGCGGCCAGTTCCACGATTCGCCGTAATTGTCTGTTGCGCCGATAACGCTGCGCACCCCCCACTTGTTGTTGCCGTAGCTGGCACTGACATCATACTGGGCCTGCATGGGAACAACCAGATAGGTCCCCGGCAGCGACTGGCGTATGCGTTGGGCGTCATTCCATGTGAGCGTATAGGAACGCTGGCCCACGGCCCTGTTGGTGATGTCTGCTCCGAGAATGAGCAGTGCGTCTGGCCCGAAGTTCTCCGTAATCTCATCAGCTCTGCGGTTGGCACCGTCGTGCGCGGCGATGATGACCGTGAGCGAGGCAATGCCCAGCGCTATGGCGGCAATGACAAAGGCCGAACGCAGCTTGTAGGCCCAGAGCACGGTCAGGGCCATGGAGCGTATGCGCCAGAAAAGGCGCAGGCGGTGGGCAAGGCTGCGGCTGCCTGACTGCTTGTCCGGCTGCCTTTCCGGCTTTCCGGCTGTACCGTTCTGCTGACCGGAGGGAGAAGAGTGGGCCGTATCGAGAGGAGTTTCCATGTGGGCGCGTGGTGAAAGGTTGTCGGAATGTGGTGCGTATATGGTACCCATCTGTGGAGGAACCGCAAGCGGACTCGTCGCTTCACTCCGCCTCCTTTTTGTCCCGTGAACCTTCAGGACGCCCGCTGCTTTCGGCCAAACATGGGATATGAAAAGGGCAGGTTGTGGCCCTTCCAGCCAATGACAAACTCGAATTCTATGAACAACACACTCCATTAAGCCGAAGCTGAAATTAACAAACGATATTTCATCGCTTACACCGGGTGCAGGGGGATTATCCCCCTGCCCGTCGAAGGCAAAAACAATTCAATCTGGTTTGCCATCATAAAAAAGCACTGCCAAAGCCTTGTTATAAGCAAAACTCACCCCCCGTTAAGCCGAAGCTGAAATTAACAAACAAGATTTCATCGCTTACACCGGGTGCAGGGGGATTATCCCCCTGCCCGTCGGAGACGAAAATAACTCAAACTGTCTTTACCATATAAAAAGGGCGCATTGCTGCGCCCTTATGTTGTTTCTTGTCAGTGCTGATCAGCAGTTCTGCCAGCAGGCTTCCACATGCTCGTCGGCAAGGCTGGTGGAGAATGCACTCACGCCCCATGCCAGCAGGAACGAGAAGGGCAGGGCCACCACGTTGGGGTCCACCCACTGCAGCAGGAATATCCAGCTGCCCTTGGCGGCGTCTGCAACCAGCGTGGTCTTGCCGAACAGAAGTTGGCACAGCCCGATAGAGGCGGCTTCCTTTTCATGGATGAAAAGCAGCCAGAGCATGGAGGCGATGAACCCGCCGATGATGGAGAACTTGGCACCGGCTTTGGTCATGCCCTTCCAGTACAGGCCGAGCAGGTAGGCAGGCAGGAAGGCGGCACCGCACAGTCCGAAGAAGAAGGCGGTGGCGCGTGCAATGACGGATTCCGGCAGCACCCATGCCCATACGAGGGAAGCGAGAATGGTGATGACCACGCCCATCTGGTTCACGGCCATGGAGTTGCCTGCAGCGCGAACGCGGGTGCGCATGGCGCGGGCGTAAATGTCGTGCCCGAGCGAGGTGCCGCCCACATGGAACTGGCTGGAAAGGGTGGACATGGCCGCCGCGAACATGGCCAGCAGGAAGATGGCGGAGAACCACGGGGGCATCATGGTTTCAATGAAGGTGGGGATGATCTTGTCTATGTTGCCACCGGCCATGGCTATGCTGATCTTGCCGAATTCCTTGAAGAACACGGCGTTTGAGAGCGCACCCACGATGAAGGCCACGCCGGTCATGAGCAGGATGAATATGCCGCCGTAGAGCACCGCGCGGTTGAGTTCGCGGTCACCGGGCACGGTCATGTAGCGCACGGCAAGCTGGGGTTGGGCAAGCACGCCGATACCCACGCCGTATACGATGGTGGTGTAGATGGTCAGCCACAGCGGTGAGAAGGCGACAGATCCTTGCGTCCAGCCGAGCATGCCGCCTTTCTGCAATTTTTCCGGCATGAGCTGGGCCATGTCGGTCAGTGCCTGATGTGCTTCGGTCACGCCGCCGAGCATGGAATAGGTGTAGCAGATCAGAATGAGCATCATGATGGCCATAATGCTGCCCTGAAAGGCATCCGTATACATGACGGCCTTCATGCCGCCGGTGATGACGTACAGGGCGATGATGGCTGTCACGCCCAGCAGCACCCATGTGTAGGGCAGGCCAAGCGATACTTCCACCATGCGGCATATGCCGATGAGCACGGCTGCCGCGTAAACGGGGATGAACATGAAGATCACGCCGCCGGAAAAGCCCTGAATGAATCTGGACTGGTAGCGCTTGCCCAGCAGTTCGGGAAATGTGTGGCAGTTCAGGGCAAGACCCATGCGGCGGGTGCGTTTGCCGAAAAAGACCATGGCAATGAAGATGCCGAATGAAAGGTTGAATACCGTGAGCCACAGCAGCGGAAAGCCGAACAACCCTGCCGCACCGCCGAAGCCTATGATGGCCGAGGTGGAAATGAAGGTGGCCCCGTAGGACATGGCCATGACGAAGGGATTGACCCTGCGTCCGGCCAGCATGTAGTCGCTGGCGCCCTTGGTTTCCTTCCAGCCCTTGTACCCGAGGTAGAACACTATGGCGAAGTATGCCAGCGTGATGAGCAGTTTTATGGTCATGTGTTCTCCCTACCTTTTGCCGCAGTCGCCGCTGTAGTCGTCCCCGCAATCGTCTGACACGGAGTCAGGCAGCAGGTCGTCTATGGAAACGGTGTCCGGAGTGCCGTTGTTGTTCCAGTTGATGTAGCCGTAGGCCACGCATCCTATTGCCGAAAGAATGCACAGCCAAAAGGCCAGTGCCGCTTCCCAACTGCCGAGTCCGAGCATGTTTCCTCCTCATGTTGCAGGCCCGAAAAAACCAGAAGGGCCGCAGGTTTTGCCTGCGGCCCTTCTGGGTGTTCGTGTAGCTAGTTTTTAGCAGCGCCGTTTGGCGCACACCCGGGTACCGCAGGCCAGCGTGCTGCTAAAAAAGTAAAAGCCAAAAAAGAATAGCGCGAAAGCGCGTGCGGTATAGGTGTTCATGGGGTACGTATAACCTGTGTTTTTCATAATTGTCAAGTTCGACATGAAAGAAAGAGTCGCAGCGTTTGAAATTATAATGGTGCGGCTCTTTTAAATGGGTGCTGCGCTAAAGTCCGGGGTGGGAAAAGAAAAAGGCCGGATTACTCCGGCCTTCCGTTTTGGATGTCCTTCCCGCTAACAGGTGTCGCCCCGTGGGGGCGGCCTCTGCCGTGCGTGGGAAAGTGCGATCAGGCGCTTTTCGGGATCACCCTCAACTATTGTAAGGGACAACCGTGCGCCATTGCATGTGACGGGCAAGCCGTCTTTGTGCACATGTCACGCTGCCCATATGGTCACTCCAGACGATCAATCCCTTCAGATCAGATGGCCACTTTGACTATGGCCGGTGCAGGCTTCGGGCCTTGTACGGGCAGGTTCCTCAAGAGCGGTGCGCGTTATTCGAACAGCTTCTTGGCCTGTTCCTTGGCGCTGTCTACCGCTTCATCAATTTTTTTGCCTGCCTTTTCGGCGGGGCCTTCTTCCTTGCAGCCCGCGAGGGGCAGGGCAAAAGAGAGCAACAGCATGGATACGAGCAGAACTCTGGCAAAACTCATTCGTCTTCTCCGTCAATTCGCAGTATATCCGCCCCCTTCATCCGTTACGGGATAAAGGACGCCGGACGTTGATAACCGGAGCCTGCCTGACTTCAGGATGCTCCTTGCCAATACCATATACGTAATCGTGGTCGCACAGGTCACACGATTTCACAAAAAAAATGAAATAAGGCGGAATGGTCCCGGATGCAGGGCAGCGGATCATAGGGCTGTGTCGTCTATGACGCGGCCGTCGGCAAACTCTATGCGTCTGGCCGCTCTGGCTGCGGTTTCCGGATCATGGGTGACAATCACCACCGTTTTGCCCGCCGCATTGATAGAGGCGAACAGGTCCAGAATATCCTTGCTGGTTGTGGTGTCCAGCTGGCCGGTGGGTTCATCTGCCAGCAGCAGCGGCGGGTCGTTAAGCAGGGCACGCGCAAGGGCTACGCGCTGTTGCTGACCGCCGGAAAGACTGGATGGCCTGAAGTGCATGCGGTCGGCAAGTCCCACCCGTTCCAGCAGGGATTCCGCACGTTCGCGCAGGGCCTTGCCGCCCGTGTCGCCATAGAGCCCGGGCAGCATCACGTTGTCCAGCGCGGAGGCGTAGGGGATGAGGTAGAAACTCTGGAACACCATGCCCACAAGGGTGTTGCGGGCGGCGCTACGGGTATCGTCTTCCATGCCAGCCGTATCCGTGCCGTCAAGGTAATAATGCCCGGCACTCGGAGAATCGAGCAGGGCCAGAAGATGCAGCAGTGTGGATTTTCCGGAGCCGGAAGCTCCCTGAATGGCCACCATTTCCCCATGCCCGATACGCAGATCAAGCGGCTTTACCGCTTCCACGATCAGGTCTCCCTGACGAAAGGTGCGGGTCAGCGCTTCGGTCTGCACCACATATGGCGATTCGTTTCGCATTACGGCTTCTTCTTTTTGGCAGAGGCGGTGGGCAGTATGATTTTCACGGCCACTTCATCCCCTTGCGAGAGACCCTCGAGCACCTCGCTTGCCGTCTGTCCCTGCAGGCCGAGCTTGGGCTGGGTGCGTCGCACGCTGCCGTCTGCGTCCTTCACAAAGACAAACTGCTCGCCGTCTACCCACTTGAGAGCGTCGTTGGGCAGGGTGAGCACATCGGATTTTTCTTCAACCACCACGGTACACTGGGTGGTCATCTCCGGACGCAGCTGCGAAGCCGTTTCCGGCGCAAGGCGGACCAACGCCTGATAGTAGACGATGTTGTCGCGGATTTCCGGCTCTGGATAAATCTGGTTCACGGTGCCCGCGAACACATGATCGGGGTAGGCGTCCACGCGGAACTCCACGGGCATGCCGGGGCGAATGCGGCCTACGTCTGTTTCATCAACATATATCCACATTTCAAGCCGGGTGGGGTCAAGAATGGTGATCAGGTTGGCAACTTCAAATCCGGCCACCACGGTTTCACCAGTCTGTGCTGCCACCTGACTCACCACCCCGTCGATAGGGGCATAGATGGTGGTGTAGGTTATGCGCACTTCAACGGATTTGAGAGTGGCCTCTGCCGCGGCAACGGCTTCGCGGGCCTTTTTGCCTTCCAGCCGGTATTCGGTTTCCAGCCGCTTGAGCGTTGCGGCCCGTGCTTTCTGCGTGTTCTGCGAAACAGTGTGCTTCTGGCGGGCATCATCAAGGCTGTCCTGCGAATCCAGCTTCTGATCCACCAGCTCCTGCTTCCGCTTCAGGCTGATCTGCAGATACTCGCCTTCGGCCTGCGATGCCTTGAGCTGTGCGCGTGCCTCGTTGATCTGCAGGGGATAGACCGTTTCCACGCGGGCCTGTTCAGCCTCGGCCTTGCGCAGGGTGGCTTCAGCTTCGGCAAGGCTGGCCTGCTGCTCGCGGTCGTCTATTTCCGCAATGAGGTCACCTTTTTTCACGGTGTCGCCCACGCGGACATACATTTTCTTGATCAGGCCGGTGGCACGGCTGCCGGTCTTCACAATGGCGCCCACTTCGGGCTTGATGATGCCTGTCGCTTCCAGCGTGGCCCGCACGGTGCCTTTTTCAAGGTGCACCGTTTTCAGCACTTTGGTTTCCTGCGCAGTCCTGCCGGATTTCCAGTACCATGCACCCGCGCCGAGGGCGAGAAGGATGAGAATGAGTATGATAAGTCGGTTCCGCATGCGTTACCCTGTTTGGTCAGAATTGGTGCGCATGCTGCCGGAGGATTCTGGAAGGTAGCGGAAGGGTGCCGGACGCACGAGTGTCGTCCCGGATAGTTCCCCCCCGATGCCCCCGATGTTCCCAGACGTTTCTCCGGGGTTCCCCCCCGGATATTCCCCCGGATGCCTACGGATACTGCCAGTGCGTAATGATGCGCTATGCTACGTCATGTTGCGTCATGCTGCGTCATGCCGCGTCATGCTGCATTCTGTCGCCTGCGATTGCCGGCGAATCAAATAAGCTGTCGTATCGCGTATCCGTATGGCGGCGCACGTGACGCATACTATAATACAGGATGGTGGTAAGGCCACCCCCAAAAACAGAATGATTCCTGTTTTGCAAAAAAGGGGGGACGAAGCGCCGCGCGCTCCGTCCCCCTGCAAAGTCCTGTCTGCGGGTGCGGGTGCTAGATGTCCACCACTTCGCATTCCATGCACTTTTCGCCGTCCACAAAGCGGATGCCGAAGTTGGCCCAGAAGGCCTCCATAAGGTCAATGCCGTCGGAAAGGTCCACGGCGTCTTCCTGATACTTGAACCGGAAATATTCGAGAAAGGCACGGGTGTTGCTGTTCAGCATCGGCGCTTCTGCGATGAGCGATTCCTTATCCCGCAGGTTTTCATAATGGTCCATGGTCGCATAGGCGAAGATGATGGAGTAGGAAAGCTGGGCTATCTTGCCGCGCACGGCTCCCAGAAAGTCGTTGATGTTCTGGTTTTCGCGGTACTCCATGATCTGGAAACGGAACCAGTCGTAATATTCCGCCTTGTTGCGGATAATGGCAAGGCTGCCCAGCAGCGAGCGTTCAAGGTCCTGCTGCGCAAGCTCGGAAAGCTCTTCCTTGAGCACTTCACGCACCACGGCATCGCGGAACTCAAACGATTTGCGGGCGGCGCTGTACTGGTCGTAAAGCTGGTACAGGTTCATGAAATAGTTGGCATATCTGTCCAGCTTGTGACGGGTGAGCACGGGAAAATGCCCCTTGTTCACCAGCAGCGAAAACTCGTGCCAGTAAATGGCAAAGCGGATGTGGTTATCGTAGGCGGCAGAGTAGATGTTCGGGTGAAAGAGCAGCACATGGCCCTGCGGCGTGAAAATGGCCTTGGATACCGGCTCCATGCCGGGAACGGATTTGTAGGTGCCGGCTTTCTGCAGCTCAGTGACCTTGGCGTCGAAATCTTTGGGAACAATGATCTCGCGGATGCGAAATGCCATGGTGTAGTGCTTGGAAGCTTCACCCAGCATGCCGAGTTCATTGATGATCTCTTGCTGCTGTTCCTTGGTGCCGATTTCTACGGTGATTTGCATGGAGTCTCCCTTTCACGAAAATTCGCGGGCAACCGCCCCGCGCGTTTTGGGTATACCGTCATTCCTTCGCCCGCAAGAAGAAAAGCCGGATGTTTTTCCCTGCCTGTCACCATCATCAGATGCCCTGTTAACGCTGTGTAAAAGTTTTCCACATGATAATAGTGTGTAATTAAGTGTCAAAATGGTGTTGACAGTCTTTGCATGTGTATTACTTCAAGAGCGAAAAAACACGAAGAGTCCTTTCAGGGCTCAAAGGAGGTGTCCATATGGTTATCGATTTCAGTTCTCTGTATGACTTCCCCAAAGAGGTGGAGCGCTTCTTTGACGATGTGGCCCGCTTCCGCAGTGGGGGCATGGGCGGGGCAGGATTCCCGCTTCTCAATATCGCCGAGGACGAAGCAAACTATTATGTTGAGATCAGCGTCCCCGGAGTGGACCCGAAGGAAGTGGAACTGACCCTCACGGAAAAGAGCCTGGTCATCAAGGGCGAACGCCCGGTAGGCGAAGGCCGTTTCCTGCGGCAGGAACGTCCGGCAGGTGCCTTCCAGCGGGTGCTTTCGCTCAATGTTCCGGTTGAACGTGACAAGGTGGTTGCCTCGGGTGCCGATGGCATTCTGAGAGTCGTGCTGCCCAAGGCTGAAAGTGTGAAACCCCGCAAGATATCCATTACCGCCGCTGACAACAGGGCGATCGAAGCATAAGGAGGCCGGACATGAAGAATGAAGTTGCAAAGACCGAAACGGCGCTGCGGCGTATTGTTCCCGCCTCCGATATTGTGGAACGAGAAGAGGGCTTCCATGTGATCATGGATATCCCCGGTGTGACACGCGAGGCGCTGTCCATTGAGATAGAAGAGAACGAACTCACCGTTACCGGCAGGGCAGAGCGTCAGGTGGGTGCCGAACTGCGGCGTATCCATACTGAGTTCGGCCCCGTGGAGTTTGTCCGCACCTTCACCCTTACCGACATGGTGGACAGGGACAAGGTGACTGCTTCTCTCGACAACGGCGTGCTTGATCTCTTTCTGCCTCGTGCGGAAGCGGCCAAACCCCGCCGAATTGAGGTGACTGCCTAGAGGAAATCCTTTCCCGGCAGTGAGAAATGATGAAACGTCCGGCTTATGCCGGACGTTTTTTTTAAAATCATTTTGAAAAGGAACCTGACAGGTATATTGAATAGACAGGCGGGCAGCCTTTACAGATTGTTTGATGTCAGGCTGCGGGGGATGGGAGACATGTACCGCAGAGGGGGCCCCTGAAAGCGCGTCCCCGGGAGATGGAACGAGATGAAGCTGCGAGTGCTATTTGTTGATGACGAGCCCAACGTGCTGAATGGTTTGCGCCTTGTGCTGCGAACCCTGCGCGACAGGTGGCACATGGCCTTTGCCACCAATGCGGTGGAGGCGTTGGAGATTCTTGATCGTGAAACCTTTGACGTGATCATTTCCGACATGCGCATGCCCGGCATGGACGGCGGCGATCTGCTCGCCGAGGTGCAGAAAAGGCATCCGCACATGTTGCGCATCATCCTGTCGGGCTATTCCGATCAGGCCATGATAATGAAGACGGTAAAGCCCGCGCACCAGTTCCTTTCCAAGCCGTGCAACCATGCGGAACTGCAGGAAGTGGTTGAGCGCTCCATGCAGCTGAGGGACGTGCTGGGCAACGAGCGGGTTCGCTCCATCCTGTCGGATGTGGAAGCACTGCCCTCGCTGCCGGAGGTCTATCAGGCGCTGGAGGCTGAACTGGGTAAGGAGAATCCGTCGCTGGAATACATCGGCGATCTCATCGAACAGGATCTCGGGCTGACCGCATCACTGCTCAAGCTGGTGAATTCCTCTTTCTTCGGTCTGCGCCGTCATGTTTCCAGCCCGCATCAGGCCGTGGTGCTTTTGGGGACGGAAACCGTCAAAAGCCTCATGCTGATCATTGCGTTGGTCAAACGCTTCCATGTGAAGGAAACCCTGCATGTGGATGCCTCCCTGCTTTGGGAGCACAGCACATTTACCGGGCATCTGGCCCGGTGCATAGCGACCAAGTGTCAGAAATCAAAGGATGTCATCGACCACGCCTTCATTGCCGGACTGCTGCACGACGTGGGCAAGCTGGTGCTGCTCACCCGGTTTGAAGAAGAATATGCGCAGGTGCTCGAGCTTGTCCGCAACAACGATATATATATTCTGGATGCTGAGCAGCAGGTTTTCGGCACCACCCATGCGGAAATGGGCGCCTATCTGCTTGCGTTGTGGGGGCTGCCCGCTCCTGTGGTGGAGGCCGTGCTTCTGCACGATGCCCCCGGCATGCCGAGAGAGCCGGGAGTTACCCCCCTGGCAGCGGTGCATGTGGCAAACGTGCTCGACCGGCATATGCGCATAGTGCATGAAGGGTACAAACTGCCGCAGTTCGATATGGAGTACCTGAAGGCGGCGGGGCTGGAGCAGAAGTTGCCGGAGCTGGGCGATATGTGCCGGGAGATGATAGATTCCGACGATGGCAAGACCTGCGCCACCTGATGCTGCGCCATATGTGCCACCAGAGATGTCACCTACTATTTCTCTTTATGTGTCATTTGGCGCGGCACATGGCGCGGCGCTAAGTGCTTTTGGCGCAGAGCAGCCTTTTCGGGCAGGTCTTTTTGATGTTTTGCCTCCCGAAGGTGCCTGCTAACCGGCCAAGCTTGTTGCCGTAATTGCCCCTTATTGCACGGCCCCGAAGCTGGCGGCAGGAGGAAAGCCCCATCTTTCGGGGTTGCCATGCCTAGGGCAAATCTGTATTGTCCCCCCCTTCGCGTAACAGACTTCAGCCGCAGGTTCGGCCTGTGGCTTTTTTCTTCCCGTTGGTAAAATTTTGCATCACAGCCAAAGAGATCGAGAGTTATGATAACGAAAGAACTGTCTGCTGGCGGCCGCATTGAAACAACTTGCTCCCGCTGTAACGATATCACCGGTCACGTCATTGTGGCCATGGTGGGAGACGTCATCGTCAAGGTTGAATGTCAGGCCTGCGGCAGTGTCCATAAGTACAGAGAGATTCGTAAGCCCAAGCTGAAGTCGGAGACCTCCGGCGTTCGCCGGGTTCGCCATGGCGAATCCAGAGAACAGGCCGTATCTCAGGCCCGTTCCGAGGCTGCCAAGAAGGCCGCCCAGACCCGCGCCAACCAGCGCGCTCAGCAGGAGGCGGAAGCCGTGATGATTGCCTGGAAGTCGGTCATCGTTTCCAAGGGCACCAACGAAGCCCGTCCCTACAACATGCGTGAAAGCTTTGCCGCCGGAGACATCGTGGATCATCCCACCTTCGGTATGGGTGAAGTGCAGGGCGTTACCCGCCCCGACAAGATGGAAGTGCTTTTTAAGGAAGGCGTGAAGGTGCTGCGCTGCACTCTGTAGCGTCACCCCTGTAGCGTTTTTCTGCCGGGCCGGAATACGGCCGGAATGCAAGGCAGAGATAAGGGCAGCGGAAGTTCCGCTGCCCTTTTTCTATTTAATGGCTACTGCCACTGAACGGGCCCTTCACCGGAATGTGCGGTGCGTCTGCCCGCCTTGCTGCCTGCCAGCCGCTCATCGCGGCAGCCGGGAAAAGGCGGTTTGAACCACGCCAGCAGGCTTTCGGCAGAGGCACGGTATATGCCGTCTGAACATCTGCGGGCAGGAAAGGACTCTTCACGAATCCAGCGTTTGATGGTCTGGGGCCCTGCGCCCACTGCCTTGCCTATGGCCTGCAGCCCCACGAATACGGGCACGGCCCGATGTACCGGCATGCCCGGTTGCAGCCTGAACATGTCGTCGTGCCAGCGGCCGGGCTCCCGCATGGCGGGCCAGTCCCCGTCGTTGTAGCGGCAGTCTTCGTTCGATTCCGATCCATGGTTCGGTCCATGCCCCGGTCCGTAGCTCTGCCCATGCCCCGGTCCTGCGGCCTGCCCGATACCGTGGCTGATACCTTGCCCAATACTCTGGCTGATAGCTGTGCCGGAGACTGGGGTGGCAGCCGGTCCGGCGCATGAATCGGTGTCCGACCGCACGCACCGTGGGGGCGGGCTTGTACGCATCGGCTGCGCCATCGCACTACGCATGGGCGGCACCTCCGTTGACTTGTCCGGCATATGAACCGGCTGTGCCGGAAGGGCCACCGACCACCAGCACACCCATGTTTTCACGATCGTGGTTGCCGGTATCGAAATGAAACCAGCTCATGCCGCCAAAGGCCTCAATGCGGCGAATAGCGGCAAAGCAAGGGGCTTGCGGCTCTCTTGCCATGTCCTGCCGTACTTCTTCTGCGGTTATGCGGGTGAACTTGCAGTCAAAGGCTCTGCCCAGCTTGTGTTGCGACAGGGCTGCTCCCTCGGGGCAGTCCCACGCGCGCCATCCGGAGTTTTTGAATGCTCCTCCCGTGTGCCAGTTGTTCACGATGATGGGGCCGTAGCGGTGGCGCAGAGCATCCAGCGTGCGCAGTGCGTCCACGTCGAACAGCATGAGCAGCTTGTGCGGGGCGTGTTGCCATCGGGCATGCATGTCCGGCGGCACAAGTTCCTCAATGCGAAAGTGGAGAGGTGTATACATGGCGCGCTCCCTAGTTGGTCCGCAGGCTGTGCACTGCAGAAAGGTACACGGGATTGCGGAACCCTCGGCTTGCCGGTGGCACGCCGTGCTGCACCGGCAAGGGCAGGGCGGCTTCCTCCGTCACAAGCTGCAGATGCTCTGTTTCAAGCGCCGTGAGGCACACCCCGGATTCCGTGGTGCCGAGCGGTATCAGGCGGGCTTCCGCCACGACCATGGTTCCGGCATCAAGATGGCTGGCACACCAGCGGGCAGCCTGTCCGCGTACGAGCAGCGGAACAGCCTGACGCCGCTCCGGGCTCCGGTCCATTTCTCCGCCCGCTCCGGCTTTGTCACCGGTGCGCAGGTCGCAAGCGGTATGTTCCTGCACATGCAGCATGACAATGGCAAGTTCGCCATGCGAATCATGATGCATGTGCGGCGTATCAAGTACCTTTCCCATGAAGGTTGCCCGGCTGGTGTAGGGACCCCCCTGTTGCAGCCTTGTCGCGATCATGGCCATTTCCTTCTCCCTTTGCCGGATGCGCGTAGTATATCCGGCTTTTGCAGCGTTCTTAGGTCTGCCGCACTGTTTGGTGCGGTGGCTTCCTCGGTCGGTATGGTGCGATCGCCGTTTGCAGCGCGGCGGACGCTTCTGTGAGTCGTATATGGTGTCCGGCCACCGGCCTGCCCAGCCGGTTTACGGAGTTCTCTGTTTATTGTTGCAGGCAGCAGCTATGTTTCGCAGCCCGTGCCGGTGTCAGAACCCAAGGCCCGTATCAGGCGTCCGGTACAGGTCTCTGCCATAGCGGTCCGGCGGAATGGCCCCGCTTGCCCACGGGTCTTCAAACAGCCCGAACGAGGGGCCCCCGCCTGCCCGGGCCGATTTACGGCATTGTGCCGAGCAGTAGTGTTCTGTCGGCGAGGCCGGGACAAAGGGCTTGCCGCACTGCTTGCAGGTGCGCCGCTCAGATTGTTTCTGAAACTGCGCAGCATGCAGGGCTGCGGCGGAGCAGGCACGGCTGCAGAATTTCTGGTTGCCCCGTCTGGGAATCATGAGTTGCTGGCACCATTCGCACGGAACAGGTTTGACGGCCCTTCTCGAAGCCGAAGAGCAGGCGCGGGAGCAGTACTTGGCCTTGCCCATGGCAATGCGGCCGGGCTTTGCATTGAATTCCTTGCCGCAGGTCCGGCAGACGACTAATGGCATGATGTTCCTCCCTCAAAGTAGCGGTTGCAGCGCTGCATGGCCTGCGAAAGCGCGGCGCTGCTGCGCGTGGTGGGGACCAGTTCATGATCGAACAGGGCATAGTACAGGTGCAGCAGGCGCTGGTGTTCGCCCGATTCTATCTGCACCATGGGTTCATAGCCCCCTCGTGTTGAGTGCGGACGTATGCAGGCTGCGCAGGTCTGCATGCCTTCCCGCATCATGTGCCACGGCCGCGTGAAGGTGCGTCCGCAGACGCTGCAGATGATGTGGTCGTGCTCCGGCATGTGAAGTGGATGCATGGGTGCCTCGCTGTGTATTGATTGTGCGTTGCCGTATGTGTTTGTGCACATTTTGTGCTAGATGTAACGTTTTGCCTGTATTCTTTGCACATATATTTCATCATTCGCACAGAAACGTCAAGGTGTCGTGCGATAATGTTCAAAATAGCTATTTACTTCCTCTCGTAATGCGCTATGATAACAGCATATGAACAATATTCGCACAGCCAGCGGTGACTGGCGCATTCAGGAATTCATAGCCGAGGCCATAGGTCTGGTCGGGGGCATTGCCGAACTGGCGCGCATTGCCGGGGTCAGCGAGCGCACGGTCTATGCGTGGAAGAATGGCGAGCGGCACCCCAGCAGGACGAATCTGAACCGGGTGACGGAATATCTTGAGTCCATGGTGGACGGGGGATGGGGGCAGACGCCTTCTCCGTCACGGCATGCGTTGCATGAGCGCACTGCCGACGGCTATGGCTCCCCGGAACGGACGCTTCCCGAGGGCGGGGCAGATGTCCGGAGCGGGGCGCACCTTCTGGATTCGTTCGTATTCGTGGAAAAGGCGCTTGCCCGCCCCAGCGCGGGCGGCGGTTCGCTGGAAACGGGCGGAGAACATGACGGTGTGTATGCCTTCCGGCTGGACTGGCTGATGCGCAAGACCACGGATACCTCGCGCCTGCGGATCATGGAGGTCATGGGGCGTTCCATGGAGAACACCCTGCACAATGGCGACATGTGTCTGGTCAACGAACGGGACAAGGAGCTCGTGGAGGACCGGATATATGTTATCCGCGTGCACGATGAGATCTATGTGACGCGGTTTTCGCGCGCGCCGGGGCGCTATCTGTTCCGGGGTGACAACCGGGAGCTTTCGTATCAGGACATAGAGGTGGATGTGACGGATGAGTCGCTGAACTGGGAGGTCATCGGCAGGGTCATCTGGGCTGGGAAAGACTTTTAGGCAGTCGGCCCGGGCCCGGTGCCGTCCCGTGCCGTCCGGCACAGTCCGGTTCAGGCTGATGCTGTCTGGTGCTGTCCGGCGTGGACAGGTGAGAACAGGCATGAGCCGACAACCGCCATGAACCGGCATCATTCGGCATGATCCGGAGCTGATTGGTTTTGCAGGAGCCTGATTCTTTCCGGTGCATGACAGGGGCAGCCGGTAGCGGGGTGGCGGCCTGTTTGCATTTGTTGTGCATTTGTTGTGCGTTGCACATTTTGTGCAAATTCCGATGTCCGGTAATGGCAGGGCTGACTACGACGAGGGGGAAGTATGCAGGATTTTTTGGTGCAGTGCCGCTGGCCGGACGGAAGCATGGAATATTTTTTGTCTGATAGCGAGACAGAGGCCCGTACATGGGCCGCCGATGCCCGCAGGGACGCAGACTGTGTGGCCGGGGTGTATGGACTTCTGGTGCTGGAAGCGCCCGGAGCCGGAGATGGCACCGGAACGGAACCGGCGGGACGCTATGCTGCCCGATGTGTGAGCCACGGTGCGAGCCACAGTGTGGACCACCGGCAAGGCTTGGCAGAACCGGCTGCACGTGGCAGGCTGGTTCAGTAGCGCCATCGGGACGTTGTTGCGGCGTAACGGTTTGTCATACATCCTGTGAAGTGTATGAAGGAATGGCGGCGACCAGTCTGATTTGTCCTGCGTTGTCCTGCCAGTTTCTACTCGGCCCGTAACTTTCAGTCCTGTAACTGTCCGGCCTGTAACTGTCTGGCCTGTAACCATCAGATATGCTGCTGTCCGGGCTGCATCATTCAGCCTGCACCATTCAGCCTGCACCACTTAGCGTGTACCTGGCGGGCTGTACCTAGTGAGTTGTATCTGGCGGGCTGTAACTGTCCGGCTGTGCGACGATATTTCTTGCGGTTGCACTCGTTTTGTGTTGTCGAAAGCTGCCTTTTCATTTGTCTGCCGGTGATGCCATGCTGATGTGCTTGTCCGCATGTCGTACGCTTTTTTCGCTTGTCGGCAGGCGTGTCAGTTACGGGAGAAATGCCATGAAAGCTGCGTCGTGTGTTCGTATCGCTGTAATTATTTCGGTGTGTTGTCTCCTCGCTGCCTGCGGCGGTCGCCGCGAAGGCATTGCCGACCTAGATGTGCTGCCGCAGCGTGCCGCAGCCTACCTGCCGGGAGATGCCGCAAAGCCGCTGCTTTCTCCCGAAGTGCAGAAGGGGCTGCAGTCCCGTTTCTTCGACAGGTTTTTTGCCCCGTGGCGCGCGCAGAAGGCATCGCTTGCTCCCAAGGTGGCCTTCTGGGGCACGGAAACCTTCGGCCGCAAAAAAGGATTTGCTGAAAATCTGCAGCCTTGGTCGCTGCCCCGCTGGGAATCGCTTGTTTCCATGCAGATGGAGGGCAGCTATCCATCCATGGCCCGCCATGCCATTGCCACGCGCAATACCTCCTTCCGCGTCATGCCCACGGACAAACCCTTCTTCTACAATCCTTCCAAGGCCGGAGAAGGCTATCCCTTCGATTACATGCAGAATTCTGCTCTGTGGATAGGCACCCCTCTGCTCGTTACCCATGTTTCCGCAGACGGCGCATGGTATTTTGCCGAAGCGGGAATCACCTTCGGCTGGCTGCCCGCAGACTCCATAGGCTGGACTGACGAAGCCTTCCGCAGGGACTACATGACCGGCACCTATGCCGCAGCCCTGCACGACAGAATCGTTTTGCGTACTGATGGCGGTGCCTTTGCGGGCATGGCCCATCTGGGGGCTGTCTTCCCCATTTCCGTCAGCGCCATGATGCTGGAATCCGCCCCCGGTACGGCGCAGCAGGCATCTGCATCAACTCTGCCCGTCATCGTTCCCCTGCGTACTGTCGAGGGCAACGCCATTGCGGCCACCATCCATCTGCCGCTTACCGCCGTGGGCCTTATGCCGCAGGCCATATCCGCACAGGCACTTGCGCACTTTGCCGACATGATGATGGGCCAGCCCTACGGTTGGGGCGGCCTGCTCGAAAACCGCGACTGCTCGGCAGCCATGCGTGACCTCTTTGCGCCCTTCGGCGTCTGGTTGCCCCGCAACTCAAGCCAGCAGGGCAAGGAAGTGGGCACCCCCATATCATTGGAAGGTAAAACCGCTGCCGAGAAGCGGAGTATCATCCTTGAGCAGGGCATTCCCTTCTACACACTGCTCTGGTTCAAGGGACATATCGGCCTGTATATCGGCCCTGACTCGGCAACGGGTGAACCACTGCTGCTGCACGATGTGTGGGGCGCCCGCACCGAATGGAAGGGTGAGGAAGGCCGTGCCGTGGTGGGCCGCCTTGCCGTGACCACCCTGCGCTTTGCCGAAGAACGCGACGACGTGAAGAAAAACTGGTTCTACGACCGGCTGCGGGGCATGGTGCT
>JBKEAK010000025.1:0-46729 GCA_047972125.1 Halodesulfovibrio sp. | reverse complement strand
ACGGCATTCCTCGGCTACTTCTTCGTTGTTGTAGCCCTGATGTATGACCTTGGCCATCCGTGGCGCCTGCCTTATCCGCTGGTATACTCGCAGGGCACCACTTCGCTTCTGTTCGAAGTAGGTCTGTGCGTTGCCACCTACGTAACCGTGTTGTTCGTGGAATGGTCTCCTGCCGCTCTGGAATGGCTGGGCTTCCGCAAGATCCGTAACTTCGTGATCAAGCTCACCCTGCCCCTGACCATTCTCGGCGTGGTTCTTTCCACCATGCACCAGAGCTCGCTCGGCGCGCTCTTCGTCATCGCCCCCGGCAAGCTGCACCCGCTGTGGTACTCCAGCTTCCTGCCCGTGTTCTTCTTCATGTCCTCCATGGTTGCAGGCGCTTCCATGGTCATCTTTGAAGGAACGCTGGCACACAAGGGCCTGCACGACAAGATGGACGAAACCCACCTGAAGGAAGCCGACGGCGTTGCTTTCGGCATGGCCAAGGCCGCTTCCTTCATCCTGATGGGCTACTTCTTCATCAAGGTGTTCGACATCACCATGGACAACGACTGGCAGTACCTTGCCACCGGTTACGGTGCATGGTTCCTCGTTGAAATGTTCGGCTTTGTCGCACTGCCCTCTTTCCTCTACGCCCTCGGCGTACGTGAAAAGAATCTGAAGATCGTGCGCATCGCCTCCGTCTTCGGCGTGCTTGGTATCGTGATCAACCGTTTCAATGTAAGCATGATTGCCTTCAACTGGCAGCTTCCCGCTGCCGAGCGCTACTTCCCCAGCTGGATGGAAGTGGGCATCTCCATCTTCGTTGTAACCCTGATCGTCACCACCTACCGGTTCATTGCTACCAAGATGCCCGTTCTGTACGAGCATCCTGAGTACAAGGACGCCCACTAGGCCAAAGGAGAAAGAACAATGGAACACATTTTCTACACCCTCCACGACTTCATGCTGCACACCAAGTCCATCGTCTACCTTCTGATGGGTCTGGCACTGGTCAGCTTTGTCGGCTACTGGCTGTTCATCACCGGCAGAGACGAGAAGATCCGGAAGTACTAGCTTGCGCGTAGCACGCATTAGCAAGACAAGGAGAAGACAATGATTGGATTCCTTACCGGACCGATGCTGCTGATATCCCTCGCGGTATTCTTCGTGGGACTCGCGTTTCGTGCCGTCATGTACGTAAGGGGCCTGAACTGGCAGCTCGACCGTGTTGCCTACAAGCCCCATATGGCCCTCGGTATCAAGGGTGCCCTGCACTCCATCCGCCGCTGGCTTATTCCCGGTGGCACTTACAGCTGGCGCGACCAGCCTTTCATGGCTGCTGCGTTCTTCCTGTTCCACATCGGCGGCGTGCTGGTTCCCCTGTTCCTGCTGGGCCATCAGGTCCTTCTGGAAGAGGCAATCGGCTTCAGCCTGCCTGCGCTGCCTTCCATCGTTGCAGACGTGTTGACCGTGCTCGCCATCATCGGCGGCGTGATGCTGGCCCTGCGCCGCGTTGCCCTGACCGAGGTGCGCATTCTCACCACGCCTTATGACTGGTTCATTCTGGCTGTTTCCGTGGCACCGTTCGTGACCGGCTTTGTCGCCCGTATGCACTGGGGCACCTATGATTTCTGGATCACTGCCCACATCCTTACCGGCGAACTGCTGCTCATCATTGCTCCCTTCACCAAGCTTTCGCACATCGTGCTCTTCTTCCTGTCCCGCGGTCAGCTGGGCATGGACTACAGCATCAAGCGCGGCGGCATGAAGCGGAACTACGCTTTCCCTTGGTAACAGCGAGCCTCTAGGAGTAACCAATGCCTGAAGGTATTTTCTGCAATAAGCGCCCCGTCAACACCGAAGAAGACCTCAAGGCCCTTCTTGGCGACAAGGGCGGCGCGCAGTACTACGAGGAAATGAAGAAGCTGGACGTGGATGTTACCGCGCTGGCTGCCACCCTTGAAAAAACCTGCAAATCGCGCATCCGCACCTGGCTCGAAATCTGTGCCCACTGCGGCATGTGCGCCGATTCCTGCTTCCTCTACCGCGTAAGCGAACGTGACCCCAAGCAGGTACCGGCATATAAGATTCAGTCCACCCTTGGCGAAATCGTCAAGAAAAAGGGCAACGTGACCAACGAGTTCATGCGTCACTGCGTGGACGTTGCATGGTCCCAGTGCACCTGCTGCAACCGTTGCGGCATGTACTGCCCCCACGGCATCGACATGGGCGTCATGTTCAGTTACCTGCGCGGCCTGCTCTACTCTCAGGGTTTCGTACCGTGGGAAATGAAGATCGGCTCCGGCATGCACCGCGTGTACAACGCCCAGATGGACGTGACCGAAGAAGATTGGGTGGATACCTGCGAATGGATGGCCGACGAATACGGCGAAGAATGGCCCGGCCTGGAAATTCCGGTGGACAAGGAAGACGCGGACATCATGTATACCTTGAACGCCCGCGAACCCAAGCACTACCCGGAAGACCTTGCAGAAGCAGCCATCCTCTTCCACATTGCAGGCGAGAACTGGACCGTGCCGAGCACCGGCTGGGACCAGACCTCTCTTGCCATGTTCGCCGGTGACTGGGCTGCCTGCAAGCAGCAGGTGGAAACCGTCTACTCCGCCATTGAGCGCCTGCGTCCCAAGCGCGTCGTGGGTACGGAGTGCGGTCACGCGCACCGTGCAACCGTTATCGAAGGCCCTTACTGGGCCGGTCGTGAAGACGGTCTGCCGCCCGCGCCCTACATCCACTACGTGGAATGGCTTGCCGAAGCACTGCGCACCGGCAAGATCAAGATAGACCCGACCAAGAAGATCAAGGAACCCGTCACCCTGCAGGACTCCTGCAACTACGTGCGTAACCATGGTCTTGCCAACATAACCCGTGAAATCATGAGCTACATCGCAGAAGACTTCCGCGAAATGGCTCCCAACCGCGAACACAACTACTGCTGCGGCGGTGGCGGCGGTTTCAACGGTATCGGCAAATACCGTCATCAGCGTAACGAAGCGCTGAAGACCAAGCGCGACCAGATCCTCGCTACCGGCTGCAAGCTGGTTGTGGCTCCCTGCCACAACTGCTGGGACGCCATCCGCGACCTTGAAGAAGAGTTTGAAATCGGCATCCGCTGGTCCTTCCTCAAGCCGCTGATCCTGAAGATGGCGATCATTCCCGACCACCTGAAGCTGCAGGAAGACGAAGACGAATAGTCCCTGACGCGGGGAGGCACACGCCTCCCCGCGCATTTCCTGCCCTGCGGGGCAGCGCACTTCGTCTGTCTACCCCGCGCAAACAGGAGTGTCCGTCATGGCTCTACGCATCATGGTTGTCGATGATGACCAGAACATCGTTGAGTATCTCGTGAACATCCTGACGGCTCAAGGGTACGAAACAACGGGAGCAATCAGCCGCGAGCAGGCCGTGCGCCTTGCAGCGGCCCAGCCACCCGATCTGGTGACGCTGGACATGGAAATGCCCGCAGAAGCAGGCCCCCTTCTTTATAAGGATATGGTGGCGCTGAACGGTATGTCGAAGACCCCGTTCATCCTCATCTGCGGCCTGCCCGGACTGCACCATGCCATTCCCAACGCGGTTGCTACCGTGAACAAGCCGTTCGACCCCGAAAAGCTCATCGGGATCATTCGCGAAACTTTTCCCGGTTAATCTCTCCGGCAGGGTCTTGGCCCTGCCGGAACTTTACAGCACCTCAACAGCCGACCAAGCATGAAGCTGACCACAAGAAGCCGTTACGGCACCCGAATGCTGCTCGACATAGCAATGAACCAGGAAGATGGCCCCGTCTCCATCAAGGATATTGCCCTGCGGCAGGAAATTTCTCTGAAGTATCTGGAAAAACTCATGCGCGTTCTCAAAAAGGACGGCTACATCAAGAGCCGTCTGGGTGCGCACGGGGGCTACGTGCTGGCCAAGGACCCCAAGGACATTCCCATTGGCGACGTGGCCCACTCCCTTGAAAAGACCGCCCCCTGCTACGACTGCGACGAGCGCCAGAACTGCTGCCCGCGCATGCACGTGTGCCTTACCCGCACTATTTGGGAAGAAGGCGCAAAGGCCATGTATAACAAGCTGAACACCTTCACGCTGGCGGACCTTATCCGCGACACGGCCCTCTGCCCCAAAAACCAGCCCGATTCCGTTCCGCCGCGTGCGTAACGGTTCCTGAAACATCCTGAAAGTACTGCAACAGAAGGCTCAGGCAGAGCCGCACCGCTTGACAGAGCCACCTGAAGAGGTTATTAAAAATCGATTCGGCAGCGTTGGGTGATGTCTTCATCTCCAACAGCTATCTGACAAACGTCCGCGTTTTCAGCTGGTTATGCCGAGACATCCTGTAGCCGCACGGCGGCAATGACCGGGGTGGCCGTGTGGGCCCCCTTTTTTTATTGCCCGGCTTCGGGGCGCACAATTTTTTTTTCAGATTCACATGAGCCCGCATGCACGCAAAACGGCACGCGGCTCACGGCCGAACAAGGTACAAGGACATCGCAGCATGAGCGGCAGCACGAAGTACTCACGAATCCTCGCAATCGTTGAACCGATTGTGGAATCCATGGACCTCTCCCTGTGGGGACTCGAACTCGGCGCAGGTCCCAAGCTCGTGGTGCGCATCTATGTGGAAGGCTCCGAAGGTGTGAACATTGACCAGTGTGCGGATATCTCCCGCCACGTCGGTCTTACACTCGAGGTTGAGGACGTGCTCTCCGGCGCATACATACTGGAAGTTTCCTCTCCCGGTCTTGAGCGCCCCTTCTTTGCTCCTGCACAGATGGCAGCCTATGTCGGCAGCCCCGTGGTTGTGATGCTGCGTGAACCGCACGGCGATTTTTCCGGTCGGCGCAAATTCCCGGGCACCCTGCAGGGCGTTGATGGCGAAAACATCACGCTCTCGCTTCCCGAAGAAGAGGGTGTACTCACCGTACACTGGAACGATATCAAGAAGGCGCATCTGGTCCACGTGTTTCCGGACACGAGCAAGGGCAAGAAAAAGCGCTAGCACGCGGCCTGAGGGCGCTCAGGAGCGAGTCGGAGGACAGAACACATGAGCATGGAACTCAAAAAAGCCATTGACCAGATCAGCAAAGACAGAGGTCTTGATCGTGAAATGCTGGTCGACACGCTGGAAGAAGCGGTACGCACCTCTGTTGTCCGCAAGTATGGCGATGATCTGGACGTGGAAGTGAGCTTCAACGAGGAAACCGGAGAAATCGAGGTTTTCCAGTTCAAGATCGTGACCAAGGAAGTCGAGAACGAGGTAACCCAGATTTCTCTCGAAGAAGCCCGGGAACACGACCCCTCCGTACAGCTTGACGACGAAATGGGCTTCCGCCTCAAGGTGGAAGACCTGGGCCGTATCGCCGCCCAGTCCGCAAAGCAGGTGATCATCCAGCGCATGCGTGATGCAGAGCAGGAAATCATCTTTGACGAATTCAAGGATCGCCTCGGCGATATCATCAGCGGCATCGTGCAGCGTCGCGACAAGTCCGGCTGGATCATCAACCTCGGCCGCACGGAAGCCCTGCTTCCCAAGGACGAGCAGATCCCCCGCGAACATTACAAGCGCGGCGACCGCGTTCAGGCCCTGATCATCGAAGTGCGCAAGGAAGGCCGTGGCCCGCAGGTCATCGTCTCCCGTTCGCACCCCGATTACATGTCTGCCCTGTTCAAGCGCGAAGTGCCTGAAGTGGACGACAACACCGTGGTCATCATGAACGTTGCCCGCGATCCCGGCAGCCGCGCCAAGGCCGCTGTCATGTCCCGTGACCGTGACGTTGATCCGGTGGGCGCATGCGTCGGCATCCGCGGTTCGCGCATCCAGAACATCGTTCAGGAGCTGCGCGGCGAACGCATTGACATCGTCGTGTGGAGCGCGGATGTGGCAACCTACGCCCGTAACGCCCTGTCTCCGGCAACCATCAGCCGCATCATTGTTGATGAGGAAGAGAACATGCTGGAAGTGGTGGTGCCGGACGATCAGCTCACCAACGCCATTGGCCGCAAGGGCCAGAACGTGAAGCTTGCCTCCAAGCTTCTGGGCTGGAAGATCGATATCTTTACGGAAAGCCGCTACAATGAGGCCAATGCCATCGGCAAGGGTCTTGAACAGCTTGCCAGCGTGGCTGAAGTGCCGCTGGAAGTGTTTGTGGAAGCCGGCTTCCAGACCATTGAAAGCCTGCGCAACGCAACCGACGAAGAATTGGAAAGCGTGCCGGGCCTTACCGCCTCCAAGATCTCGGACCTGCGGACCGCGATCAACTTCCTGTCTTCCGCCGTCGGAGACACGAGCGACGAGCACTCTGCCAGCGCCAAGGAAGAAGAGGTTGCGCCGGAAGGTGACGTGGACGGTGAGGAAACGGAATAAGACCGGATGGCTGATACTATCCGGAAAGCACATGTGCCAACGCGCATGTGCGTAATATGCAGAAGCAAACACGCTAAGGGCGAGCTTCTGCGATACGTCTGCCCCTCGGCGGGGAATAATGATACTGCACTTGTCTTCGACGAGAAGCAGGTGCTCCCGGGCCGAGGTTATTACATCTGCAGCAATCCTGAGTGCGCGCAACGACTGTCGCGGTTCAAGGTTCGGCGGAAGTAAAGGGGGTTAGAAAGTATGAGTGACGAAAAGACTAAAGTAAAAGATTTATCCGCTGATCTTGGCGTATCCGTCAAGGATCTCATGAACATGCTCAGGGAGCTTGGCATTCCTGCCAAGAGCGCCATGAGCGCACTGAATGCGGAAGATGTTCCGCGCATCAAGGACCGCGTGAAGAACGGACCCTCGCAGCGCGAAGTGCTGCGCAAGGAAACCGCTTCCGGCGTTATCGTGCGCCGTCGTCAGAGCACCGAACAGGGTGGCTCCAGACCTGCACGTACCCAGAAGCCTGCTGATACTCCGGCCCGCATTGTGCGTCCCGAGGCCGTATCTGCCCCCATGGCAGATGCTCCCAAGGCACGTATCATCAAACCTGCGGATGTCGCAGCGCCCCAGGCTTCCGAAACGCCTTCGGTTCGCATTATCAAGCCCGCAAGCGATGGGACCGCTGAAGCCCCCCAGCAGTCCGCACCGGAACGGGTGGAAAGCGCTCCGGCCGAACGTTCCGCTGCTGCTGAACCCGTCGAAACCAAGACCGCCGCACAGGCGCAGCCCGAAAAGGCCGCACCTGCTCCGGCAGCACGTCCTGCTGCACCTGCACAGGCAAAGCCCGAAGCGGAAGTGCGCACCACCGGTGCAGACGATGCAGAAGGCGACGACGAAGCACGCAGAAAGAAAAAGAAGAAGCCGAAGAAGCGTGAAGAATTTTCCGCGCCTCAGGTACGCATCATCTCGCTGCCCGATCCCGAACCGGTAAAGCCGCAGGCTCCTGCCGAGCGTCCGGAACGTTTCGAACGCACGTTCGACAACCGTCCCGGCAACCGCCCGGACCGTGGCGGCGACAATCGCGGCGGTGACAACCGTGGCGGCGATCGTGGTGGCTACCGCGGCCCGCGCGACGGTCAGTACCGTCCCGGCGGTGCACCCCGCACCGATAACCGTGATGGCCAGTTCCGTCCCGGCGGTGCACCCCGCACCGACAACCGCGACGGCCAGTTCCGCCCCGGCGGCCCCCGTCCGGACAACCGTGACGGCCAGTTCCGTCCCGGCGGTCCCCGTCCGGACAATCGCGACGGTCGTGACGACAGAGATTCACGCGGCGGACAGCGCCCCGGCGGCGCACCCCGTCCTGCCGGTGGAGCACCCCGTCCCGGCGGCTTCCAGCGTCCTGCGCCCGACATGCCCGTTCCCGGTTCCGACGAATCCCGCAAGCGTCACGCCAAGACCAAGCGCACTGTCGATTTCGGCGGTCGCACCGATGGCGGTGAAGACTTCGGCAAGAAGGGTACCCGTGGTGCCAAGAAGGGCAGCAAGGATCAGGCCATGGGAGGTTCTGACGAGTGGGCACGCGGTCGCAAGCCCAAGCGCGGCAAGCGCAAGGAAATGACCGGATCCACCCAGCCACTCAAGGCTGCCAAGCGTAAAATCAAGGTTGATGAAGCCATCCGCGTATCCGACATGGCCCACCAGATGGGTGTGAAGGGTTCCGAAGTCATCAAGGTTCTGATGCAGCTCGGCGTTTTCGCCACCATCAACCAGTCCCTTGATATCGACACTGCGACCCTCGTGTGTGCCGAGTTCGACTACGAAGTGGAAAAGGTCGGCTTCTCCGAACAGGAACTCCTGCTGCCCCGTGCACAGGACGTGGATACCGAAGAGAACCTGCGCACCCGTCCGCCCGTTGTCACCATCATGGGTCACGTTGACCATGGTAAGACCTCGCTGCTCGACGCCATCCGCAAGTCCACCATCACCTCTGGTGAAGCCGGCGGCATCACGCAGCACATCGGTGCATACCATGTTACCACCAAGCGCGGCGAGCTGTGCTTCCTCGATACCCCCGGCCACGAAGCGTTTACCGCCATGCGTGCCCGTGGTGCCAAGGTGACGGACATCGTCATCCTCGTGGTTGCAGCAGACGACGGCGTGATGGAACAGACCCGTGAAGCAATCAGCCACGCCAAGGCAGCTGAAGTGCCGATCGTGGTTGCCGTGAACAAGATAGACAAGGAAGCAGCCAACCCCGACCGCGTTATGCGCGAGCTCTCTGAGCAGGGCCTTGTGCCTGAAGACTGGGGCGGCGACACCATTTTCGCCAAGGTTTCCGCGAAAACCCGCGAAGGCCTCGACGATCTGCTCGAACTGCTGGCTCTGCAGTCCGAAATTCTCGAACTGCGCGCCAACCCCGACAAGCTTGCCCGCGGCCACATCGTGGAAGCCAAGCTCGACAAGGGTCGCGGCGCCGTGGCCACCGTGCTGGTGCAGGAAGGTACCCTCAAGCAGGGCGACGTGTTCGTCTGCGGTTCCTTCTCCGGCCGTGTACGTGCCATGTTCGACGATCAGGGCAAAAAGGTCACCTCTGCCGGTCCTTCCACCCCCGTGGAAGTACAGGGCTTTGACGGTGTGCCGGAAGCCGGTGAAGAGTTCGTGGCTCTGGAAGATGAAAAGGTTGCACGCCGCATTGCGGAACAGCGCGCTGTAAAGACCCGCGAACGCACCCTTGCCCGCGAGTCCAAGGTTACGCTGGAAACCTTCCTGTCCCGTCGTCCCGACGCACAGGAAGCCCAGACCCTCAATGTCATCCTCAAGGCCGACGTGCAGGGGTCCGTGGAAGCCATCATCGAGGCACTGCGCAAGCAGGCCACCGAGAAGGTCAAGGTGGATGTCATCCACAGCGGCGCCGGTTCCATCACGGAATCCGACATCCTGCTGGCATCCGCGTCCGACGCCGTCATCATCGGCTTCAACGTCCGTCCCACCGTCAAGGTGAAGGAAGTTGCAGACCGTGAAGGTGTGGACATCCGCTTCTACGACATTATCTACAAGCTCGTGGAAGAAATCAAAGCCGCCATGGCGGGCATGCTCGCCCCGGTGGTCAAGGAAGTGTACCTCGGTCAGGCCGAAGTACGCGAGACCTTCAGTGTTCCCAAGGTCGGCATCATCGCCGGCTGCATCGTGGAAGACGGCAAGATCCTGCGCAATGCCGGCGTACGCCTGCTGCGCAACGGTGTGGTTATCTACACCGGCAAGATCTCGTCCCTGAAGCGCTTCAAGGACGACATGAAGGAAGTGGCCAAGGGCTACGAATGCGGTATCGGTCTTGAGAACTTCAACGATATCAAGGTCGGCGACGCCATCGAAGCCTTCGACACCGTCGAAGAAGCCGCTACTCTCTAAAGCACATCAACCGGAGCCGGACCCTGCGTCCGGCTCCGGATTTTCCCGGTGCCATCCACCGGACCACAACCGCACATACCAGAGCAGGCTCTATAATGGTAATAGGCGTTCTTTCCGTGGAATATTGGCTGCACGGCAATGATTCCCTCAAGGGTAAGAGACGCATAGCCAACAGCCTGAAGCAGAAAGTGCGCAACCAGTTCAATGTTTCCATTGCCGAAGTGGGTACTGAAGACTCCCTGAGCCGTCTGGCACTGAAGATCGTTTCCGTCAGCAACAGCGAGCGGCATCTGCAGAGCCGGCTCACCAAATGCCTGAGCATGATGGAAGCAGTCTGTTCCGAGGAAATGGTTTACAGCGACATGGAATTTTTCGGCGTGGAATAGCCGCAGGTACAGGTATGCAGGAAGTTATTGCCAATATTGCCCAGATACTCAAGGAAGAAGACGACTTTCTCGTCACTGCCCATGTGAACCCCGACGGCGACGCCATCGGCTCCATGAGCGCCCTTTCATGGCTGCTTTCCCGCATGGGCAAGAACGTGGCCGCCTACAACGAATCCGGTGTGCCCCGCTATCTGAGCTGGCTTCCCTTCCCCTGCGAGGTATACACCGACCTTGGCGACCTGCCCTTTGCCCCGCGCCGCATCATCGTGCTGGATTCCGGCTCGGCAGAGCGCACCGGCGAGGCCATGCAGCGCTTCATGCAGGGCGTGCCCAGCATCTGCATAGACCACCATCTGCGCACTCCCGAATTTGCCGATGTAAACTGGATAGATCCCGAGTTCGCAGCAGTGGGCGAAATGCTCGCCATCCTTGCGGACAGGCTTGCCATCATGCTCACCGGCCCGCTGGGCGAAGCAATCTATCTGGCCATGGGGTCCGATACCGGCAACTTCAGCTACGGCAATACCACGCCACGCACCCTTGAAATTGCGGCCGAAGTGCTGCGCCGGGGACTGGATCTCGAATCCTTCACCGCCCGCTCGGAAGCCAACTGGTCCCTCAACCGCATACACCTGTGGGGCAGGCTCTTTGATAATGTTCACCTCGCCCTTGACGGGCAAGTGGCATACATGACATTGCCAGATTCCCTGTTCACGGAAACCGGGACCACCATGGAAGATTCCGAAGGAATCGTGAATTTTCTGCGCCGCATCTACGGCGTCAAGGTTGCCATGACCCTGCGCGACCTCGGCCCCGACAAATGCAAGATAAGCCTGCGCACACATGGCGCGCTCAATGTGCAGGAAGTGGCAGCCATCTTCGGCGGCGGCGGACACAGAAACGCAGCCGGAGCAACCCTGAACATGCCCATGCAGCAAGCCGTGGAAGCAGTTATCGCCATCCTTGCCGAGAAGTTGGTACTGGACGGAAAACAGGCTTAAGTATATGTCAGAGCAATATCCCGCACAGCAGGATGGTGTGCTGGTCGTCTATAAGCCCAAGGGCCCTTCATCGGGAACCTGCATAGGCAAGATCAAACGGCTGGGACAAAAGAAAATAGGTCACGCTGGCACCCTGGACCCCATGGCTCAGGGTGTGCTTATCGTATTGCTGGGACAGGGCACCAAACTGTCCGGCCATCTGATGTCCGGTGGAGCCAAGGTTTATTCCGGCACCATCAAACTGGGCGAGACCACGGATACCTGGGATGCGGAAGGCGAAGTTGTTGCCACCGCCCCGTGGGACCATGTGACCGAAGCAGATGTGCTCACCGAAGTGGGCAACTGGCTCGGCGAAAGCGAACAGGAAGTTCCCTCCTACTCTGCTGCCAAGCACAACGGGCAGTCGCTCTACAAGCTGGCACGTCAGGGCAAGGAGACACCGGTCAAGACAAAGACCATCAATATTTCGCATGCGGAAGTTCTGTCGTTGGAACTGCCGTATGTGCGATTCCGGGTGCGCTGCACCTCCGGTACCTACATTCGATCCCTGGCCCACAGCCTGGGGTTGCGATTGCGGTGCGGGGCGGTGCTTACAGAGCTCATCCGGGAGTATAGCCACCCGTTCTCGATGAACGAGGCTCACGCGCTGGACGCAATACTCGAAGCGCCGCACACCTTGCCCGAAAGGGTCATACCGCTGGAGAAAGCTCTGCCGGAATGGCCCAAGATCGTCCTTGACGAAGAGACGGCAAAGAATGTGCGAAACGGAATGTCGGTTCCTTACCATCCGGAAGCCGTTGCCAACATGCCCTTTGCCGTAGGGATTTGTGCAATGCTCCTCGGACCGGACCGCACCCCGCTGGCGCTTGCCGAGACGCAGATAGTGCAACGGCAGCCCGCCTGGAGCATCGTACGCGGATTGTGGCAGTAACCCCCCCCTTAACATTCGGAGGATATTGCTGTGGTAATGACGCCTGAACAGAAGAAGGCCATTATTGAGGAACACGCCCAGCACGAAGGCGACACCGGTTCCCCTGAAGTACAGATCGCGCTGCTGACCGCACGCATCCTGTACCTTACTGATCACTTCAAGGGTCACAAGAAAGACTTCCACTCCCGTACCGGCTTGCTGAAGCTGGTCGGCCAGCGCCGTAAGCTGCTGAAGTACCTTGCTAACAAGGACATCCAGCGCTACCGCGAGCTGATCAAGAAGCTCGGCCTCCGGAAGTAGGCTTTCTGCGGGGAACCCCGTACGGGGTTCCCCGTTTAACTTCACACGGCCATAGCAGCCGTACATACGCAGTCGCGTGAAAGGGGGGTCCGGGAAGAGTACCTTGCCTTGTCCATGCATACGCCCATGGAAAGGTTTTCTCCCCGGAATCCCCTTCGCGCAAAAAGAAGAAAGGATTCATAGTTATGGAAAACATTTTCGACGCCAAACGCATCGTAAAGACCGTCGGCGGAAAAGAAATCACCTTCGAGACCGGTCGCCTTGCAAATCAGGCTGACGGCTCCATCTGGATTCAGTGCGGTGGCACCGTTGTGCTCGTAACCGCCTGCTCCCAGCCCCTTGTCCGCGACATGGGCTTCTTCCCCCTCACCGTGGAATACACCGAAAAGATGTACGCCGCAGGCCGCATCCCCGGTTCCTTCTTCCGCCGTGAAATCGGTCGTCCCAGCGAACGTGAGACCCTGTGCTCGCGCGTTATCGACCGTCCCATCCGTCCCATGTTCCCCAAGGGCTTCCGTGACGAAGTACAGGTGCTTGCAAACGTCATTTCTTCCGACCAGAAGGAAGAATCCGACGTGCTGGCCCTGACCGGCGCATCCGCTGCGCTCACCATTTCCTCCATTCCCTTTGAAGGTCCTGTTGCCGGTGGCCGCGTGTGCCGCATCAACGGTGCTTTCGTGCTGAACCCCTCCATCCCCGAAATGGCAGAAGCCGACCTGAACCTCGTGTTCGCCGCTTCCCGCGACGCCGTGGTCATGGTGGAAGGCGAAGCCAAGTTCGTGCCTGAAGCAGTGGTTGCCGAAGCTCTGGAATGGGGCCACAAGGAAATCACCCCCCTGCTGGACGCACAGGAAGAACTGCGCGCCATGCTCGGCAAGGAAAAGCAGTCCTTTGAAGCTCCGGTGCCCAACACCGAACTGCTGGAAAAGGTAACCGCCCTTTCCAAGGCCGACCTTGAAGTCGCCCTGCAGATTCCTGAAAAGATGGCCCGCAAGGATGCCCGCAAGGCCGTTAAGGAAAAGGTAATGGCTACTCTGGCGGAAGATCCCCAATACGTGGAAGATCCCACCCCGCTCGCAGAAGTATCCGACATGCTCTCCGCTCTTGAAAAGAAGATCGTTCGTGCACGCATCCACAAGGAAGGCCTGCGCATCGACGGCCGCGACGTAACCACCGTGCGCCCCATCAAGATCGAAGCCGGCATGCTGCCCCGCACCCACGGTTCTGCCCTGTTCGCACGCGGCGAAACCAAGTCCATGGTCGTGGCAACCCTCGGCAGCTCCACCGATGAGCAGCGTATGGACTCCCTGACCGGCGACGTGACCAAGCGCTTTATGCTGCACTACAACTTTGCTCCCTACTGCGTAGGCGAAGTAAAGCCCGTGCGCGTATCCCGCCGCGAAATCGGTCACGGTGCTCTGGCTGAAAAGGCCCTGCGCCCCGTTACCCCCGCCAGCAGCGACTTCCCCTTCACCCTGCGCGTGGTTGCAGAAACCATGGAATCCAACGGTTCCTCCTCCATGGCTGCAGTATGCGGCGGCTGCCTCTCCCTGATGGACGCAGGCGTGCCGATCTCCGCACCTGTTGCCGGTATCGCCATGGGCCTGATCAAGGAAGGCGACGACTACCTCGTGCTGACCGACATCCTCGGTGACGAAGATGCCCTCGGCGACATGGACTTCAAGATCGCCGGTACCGCAGAAGGCGTTACCGCCGTTCAGATGGATATCAAGATCTCCGGCATTCCTTCCGATGTCATGGCCCGCGCCCTTGAACAGGCCCGCGTTGCCCGTCTGCACATTCTGGAAGAAATGGCCAAGGTACTGCCCGCTTCCCGTCCCAAGCTGTCCGATTACGCACCGCAGATCGACGTTCTGGAAGTGAACCCCGACGTCATCCGCGTGATCATCGGCCCCGGCGGCAAGAACATCAAGGCCATCACCAGCGCCACCGGCGCTTCCATCGATATCGAGGACAGCGGCAAGGTCACCATCTTCGCCCCCACCCTCGAAGCGCTGGAACAGGCCCGCGAAATGGTCCAGTACTACGACCAGCGTGCCGAAGTGGGCAAGGACTACATGGGCAAGGTTAAGAAGATGCTCGAAATCGGCGCCATCGTCGAAATCCTGCCCAACGTGGAAGCCCTTGTGCACATCTCCCAGCTGGATATCGCCCGCGTTGAAAAGACCGAAGACATCTGCGCCCTTGGCGAAGACATGAAGGTCAAGGTTATCGAAATCAACGATGGCCGTATCCGCGCAAGCCGCAAGGCCGTGCTGCTGGAAGCCCAGGGTACCCCCTGGAACCCCGAAGACACTGCACGCCCCCGTGGCGGCGCACCCCGTGGTGACCGCGGCGATCGCGGTGACCGTGGCGGCCGTGGTGATCGCGGTGACCGTGGCGGTCGCGGCGGTGATCGTGGTGGCGATCGTGGCGGACGCGGCGGTGACCGCGGCGGCCGTCGATAGACCTCTTCGAAATGCCATTCAAAACGGGCGCTCCGGCGCCCGTTTTTTTATGCCCTAATGATTTCTCCATTTGTTCCGAAAGGCTACTGGGCCAACGCTTTTCCCGCTTTCTGCACCGCCCGTCCCGTATTGACAGTGCACTGTGATTGGCGCATAAGGTACCTCCACCTTGACGGACAGTTTCGGGAACTGTTCCCCAAGGCTCTAACGTGGGGGGAAAAATACTGGCACAGCCAGAAAGCCACGTCGGAGAGAGCCATGTACTCAGTCGATCATCTGGTGCAGCACCATTTGAAGCAAATGGAAAAGCTGTCTCGCCAGCAGGAAAAGGCCGCACGTAAAAGGGAAAGACAAGAGCAGAAGCTGGAAGAGGCTTTCGCGAAATTCCGTGAAGAAGTGGCCAAAACCTTGCCACTGCCCGCCGGTGAAACCGGACAGCCTGCACAGCAGGCTCCTGCAACCGGCCTGCTGCACATGCTGCGAGCCTTCCTGTTCTAGCGAATGCGTTCTTTGGAACTCGCTTAGATACTGCACATGAAAAAGCCGCCATCAGGCGGCTTTTTCATTGGTATAATTCCATGTCGGCAACGGGTTACTGCCGCCGGTTTGCGTAGGACCACCAGACATACCCGACTGCAGCCGGAAACTGTCTGATCGGTAGCGGGGCTATCATGCGCCGCGCAATTTACGCTTATCGCCCACGCGCAAGGTGATGCGTGCCTTGTCGAAATATTCCAGCAACGGAATGAGATACTTGCGTGAAAGGCCCGTCAGGTCACGGAATTCGTTGGGGCCAAGGTCGTCGTGGGTGGCAAAGTATTCACGCACCATACCCACCAGTTTTTCCATGGCAGGGCCATGGAAGTACATGCCGTCCTTCACCTTGACCAGTTCACCGGAACCTTCCATGAGCCTGAGCACCGGTCCGGCCTCTTTCACGTCCACATTCAGCGGCTCAAGCACATCCTTCAGGTTGGGCGGGGTAATGCCACCTGCGGCATGCGCCTCCAGCAGTTTAGCGCGCAGACCTTCCTGATCCGCCGCAAGGGAAACCTTGTGGTCCGCAATGCGCACCACGTCGCCTTCCACCACCAACCTGCCCTGCTTGATGAGGCGTTCCACAACAAAGTGGACCAGCTTGGGAGCCAGTTTGCGTCCCCAGCCGGAGGTCAGCATGCCACGGGGCATACCGGGCTTCAGCGGCTCCTTGCGGTGATATTCCGCCACAAATTCCTGTGCGGTGGTGCCAAGCTCTTCCAGAATGCCACCCGAGACATAAGAGCGGTCTTCCTTGTCAAAGCAGGCAAGCTCCTGCTTGCCGCCCAGCAGGTTCAATCCCTTTTCCAGAGCCTTCGACTCGATATCCGTCAGAATGCACAGTTCACGGAAGTTCACACCCGCTTCTGCCGCCATGCCCACATGCAGGCGGATGCGGTCATCCGGCTCGGCCTTGCTCAGGCTCTGCAGGGCTTCAAGCACCTGCGCATAGCGAGGATGTTTCTTGCGCAACGGCTGTGCATGCGGGTGCAGCAGTTTGCCGCCCGCCACCGTGCGCAGCGGGGAGAAGGAACGGATAACGCAGCGGTCGCCGAATACACCGACCATGGGGTCCGTGAACCGCATTTCACACAGCGCCGTTTCACCGGGCATAAGCTTGTCCCTGTCGGGGAAATAGAGGCGCGCCAAGGTTTCACGCGAGCCGTGGTGCACGTGCACCTCGGTGCGGTTCTTGAGTGGAGTGGGGGCGGAAGAAAGGCAGCGCAACTCCACATGCCACGTCTGCGAAGGGAACAACGATCCCGGCAGGGCCACCACATCACCGCGCTCGATGTCGGCAACTTCAAGGCCATGCAGATTTATGGCCGTGCGTCTGCCCGCCGGGGCTACTTCCACAGTGCCGCCATGGCTCTGCAGGCCGCGCACCTTGGTCAGGGTGTCGTGCGGATACAGCTGCACGTCCGTGCCTATGGCCACGGAACCGGAGATCATGGTGCCGGTAACGACAGTGCCGTGGCCCTTCATGGTGAACACGCGGTCCACGGGCAAGCGGAAGAGGTCGGAACGCCGACGGGGCGCCAGCTCCTTTTCCATGCGGATGATGTACTGCCGTATTTCGTCCAGCCCCGCACCGGTGTGCGAAGACACAGGGAAGATGGGGGCACCCTCAAGAAAGGAACCCTGCAGAAAATTCGCCACATCTTCCTGAACAAGGGCGAGCCATTCCTCATCCACCATGTCCGTCTTGGTCAGGGCCACAAAGCCAGTTTCAATGCCGAGCAACGAACATATTTCCAGATGCTCGCGGGTCTGGGGCATAACGCCTTCGTCCGCGGCAATGACCAGCATGACAAAATCAATGCCCGAGGCTCCCGCAACCATGTTCTTCACAAAGCGCTCATGTCCGGGCACGTCCACAATGCCCATGCGGGTTCCATCCGGCAGGCCGAAGAAGGCAAAGCCCAGCTCAATGGTAATGCCGCGCTTCTTCTCCTCTTCCAGACGGTCACAGTCTATGCCCGTCAGTGCCTTCACGAGGGTTGTCTTTCCGTGGTCGATATGTCCGGCAGTGCCCAGAACAACAGGCATGAAAGCTCCTTGGCTTGTGCAGATGAAAGCAGATCGCGCCTTGCGGCGGACAGAATACGTGACAGCTTGCAGGAATGGCGGATAATGCCGCAATTCCGGCCCGATGCAACCTTGGTTGTAGGAGAAAAAACGGATCTGAACAAGCGGTTGCGCGGCCCACGCAAAGAAGACATACTTGAGAAAGGCAGTGCGCCACTCCCGCGCCCTCGTGCGCTTCACGATTTTCAAGAACGCGGCAGCCCGCATCGCTCCTGCACGGGCTGCCCGACTTTGCAGGCCGCCCTACAAGACAGACCAACCAGGCAGAAGCACGCAGGAACACACCATGCATACCCTATCCATACGAACCTCGGAACGCGAACAGCTCATCGACATAACCCGCGAGGTGCAGAACCTCGTCAATGCGCAGGGCTGGCAGGACGGCATGCTCCTGCTCTACTGCCCGCACACCACCGGAGCCGTCACCATCAACGAAGGGGCAGACCCCGACGTCAAACGCGACATAGCCGTGAACATGGCCAAACTGGTGCCCCTGCGGGGGGATTACCGGCATGCGGAAGGTAACAGCGACGCGCACATCAAGACCTCGCTCTTCGGCCCCGCACAGATGATGATAGTGGAAAACGGCGAAGTCATGCTCGGCACGTGGCAGGTCATCTATTTCTGCGAATTCGACGGCCCGAGACAGCGCAAGCTGTGGGCAAAGTTCATCGGGGAATAACAGCGAGTGAACAGCGCCGAACATAACCTGTCTGGCCCTGCCTGACCCTGTCTGGCCCTGTCTGGCCCTGCCTACCTTGTCTGCAGAGCAGCAATTTCATCCAATTCTCCCAAGCCCCGGCCTGCTACAGAACGTGGCAGGAGGTTCACCCATGACGCAAACCGATCATTTCACCTACGCAGCTTCGCCCCGGCACAAGGGGCTTGTCTCGTTGCAGGCGCAGATGACGGAGTTTGAATACGGTCGTCATGCGCATGAGGAATTTGCCATCGGGGTTACGCTGCAAGGCGTGCAGGAATTCACCTGCGCAAGCAGCATGCAGAGAAGCACTCCCGGCCAGATCATGCTGTTCAGCCCGGAAGAAATTCACGACGGTCATTCAGGAGGGGATGACGCCCTTCGCTATGTCATGCTCTATGTGAACATGTCGTGGCTGGGGAACATATTCACAGCCATGGGCATGCAAAACGGCATGCAGTTCCGCGCCAATGCCAACGTGGTGGACTCCCCTGCCCTGCGGCAGCTCATACTGCACGTGCACGAGCAGCTTTCCCGCAAGGAATATGACGACATCGCCCTGAACAGCTCACTGTATCTGCTTGCCGAGAATATCCGCCAATACGGTGATAACCGCACCAACAGCAGGCTGACACCTGCACACAGAAATGTGCTGCTTGCCCGCGAGTTCATGTATGAACACGCCCACGAGCAACTGCAACTGGATGAAGTGTGCGCCATTGCGCAGCTTTCGAAGTTCCACTTCATACGCCAGTTCAAGAAGCTCAACAGCATCACCCCGCACCAGTATCTCATCAACTGCCGCATTCAGCGAGCCATTGCCCAGCTGAACAGCGGATCGTCCATACTTGACGCCACCTATGCCAGCGGCTTTTTCGACCTGAGCCACTTCATACGCTACTTCAAGAAGAGCCACGGCATCACGCCGCGACAGTACCAGACGAGCATTCTCAATTCATAAGGAAGGGGCACATGCTGCACATCTTCGCGTATGCCCTGAGTGTCATGTACACTCCGGGGCCGGTCAATATTCTTGCCTTTTCACAGGGATTACAGGGCACGTTCAGGCCGTTTCTGCGCTTTTGCGCCGGGGTGGGCACAGCCATGCTCATTCTCTTTCTGCTGCTGGGCTACACCGGCCAGTTGATCATAGGCCCGAGAATTCTGCCCTTCATCAGCCTTGCGGGCTGCCTGTATATTGCCCATCTTGCATGGAAGGTATGGGGAATTCGCCCGCAACTGGGAGAGAGCGAAGAAAAGAGTGTCCTCACACTCGGCTTTCGGGACGGGTTGTGCATGCAGCTCCTGAACCCTAAAGCCTTCATTGCCACGCTCCCCATAGCCACCATTCAATTTCCGGCAGCACAGGTAACGGGAGCGGGCATTCTGCTGCTTTCCTTCGTGCTCTCTTTTCTGGCATTCGGAGCACCGGTCACCTATGCATGGCTGGGAAAAAGAATGGGAAAAAATCTCGAGAACGCCGCGTTCATGCAGATAAGCAACAGGATAATGGCCGCCATGCTCCTCTATGTCTCGGTAAGCATGGCCTATGAACAGGTTTACTGCCCCCTGCTGCGCACATAAGGGCGACAGGGGAAGAAGCTACCAGTCCACCGCCCCCCTGCCCTGTGCGGCAAGCCAGTCGTTTGCCTGTTTGAAATGCCCGCAGCCAAAGAAGCCGCGATATGCGGAAAGCGGAGAGGGGTGGGCAGATTCCAGAACCAGATGCCGCGCGGAATTAACCAGCGCGGCTTTCTGCTGGGCATGGCTGCCCCAGAGCATGAAGACCGTGGGGGCGCACAGCGAACTGACCGTGGCGATGATATCGTCCGTGATCGCGCCCCAACCGAGAGCGGCATGGGAACCTGCCTTGCCCGCATCCACGGTGAGCGTGGAGTTCAGCAACAACACGCCCTGCCGCGCCCAGCGGGTCAAGTCTGTCGACTGATCGGCAACGGCCTTGTCGGGATATTCCGCTTCTATCTCCTTGAAGATATTGCGCAGGGACGGGGGGAACTTGGCCCCCGCAGCAATGGCCTCTTCCGGCACGGAGAACGAAAGCCCGTGCGCCTGACCGGGACCATGATAGGGGTCCTGCCCCACAATCACCACGCGCACGGCCTCGGGCGAAGCTAGATGCAGTGCGTTGAACACCAGCTCTTCAGGCGGATAGACCGCCCCCTTGCTACGCCGCGCGGCAACCGCCTTGAGCACGGACAGGTGCTCCCCCTGCCGAAATGCGGGAACAGCCGCAAGCCATTCTGCCGGAACCTGCGCGCCGTCCCCGCCCTTCGCAACAATCTTCTTCCGGGCCACTAGCGGGCGTCCTTTGCCCATGCTTCAAGGCGTCTGAAGCATTCGGCAAGCTCTGCTTCATCGCCGCCGAACGACAGGCGCAGGTGCCCTTCACCTTCCGGCCCGAAGGAACCACCGGGAATGGTGATAACCTTGGCTTCTTCAAGAATTCGCCGCGCAACGTCAGGAGAAGGTGCGTCCGTGAACAGGTACTTGGCCATCACATAGAACGCGCCGCGCGGGGCGACATACGAAAAATGCCCGCTCATGGCATCGAGCGCCTTGCAGGTGAGCGCGCGCCGAGCCTCCAGCGAACGCTGCATTCCGGCCACGCAATCCTGCGGTCCGCGCAGGGCAGCCAAAGCCGCATGCTGTGAAACCGTGGGGGCGCATATGGCTGCAGCATCGTGCACTTTGAGCAGTTCGGCCATCCAGCCCTTGTCCGCCGCAACGTAGCCCACGCGCCAGCCGGTCAGGGCGTACTTCTTGGAAAAGGAATTGATGCAGATGACATGGTCGCGCATCTCCGGCAGGCTGGCAGGGCTGAAAGGCATGGGAGCCGGTTCGCCGTCCGCACCGAACACCATGAAATCGTACGTCTCGTCGGAGATGATGACGAAGTCGCGCTCCAGCGCCAGTGCGCACAGTGCACGCACATCAGCCTCTTCATACACCGTGCCGGTGGGGTTGCCGGGGTTGCACAGAATAACGGCGCGGGTGCGGTCGGTCACGGCAGCGCGGATGGCGTCCACATCCAGCCCCCAGTCAGCAGGGCGCAGCGGCACATACACGGGCCGCCCTTCCGCCATGAGCACCTGCTCCGCATGGGATGCGTATCCCGGCGAAGGAATGATCACCTCATCCCCGCGGTCCACGATGGTCAGCATCGCCATGAGCAGAGCCTCCATGGCTCCCACGGTCACGCCGACTTCCGTATCCGGGTCCACATGAAAGCCCTTGTCGCGCGCCAGCCCTTCGGCAATGGCCTCGCGCAGGGCGGGCATGCCCGGTTGCAGCGAATACTTGCCCACAGAAGGTTCTTCGCGCAGGGCGCGGCACACGGCCTCCGCAATATGCGGGGGCGTGGCAAAAGAGGGAACCCCCTGCCCCAGAGAAACACAGCCGCCCACCTTGGCGGCCAGCATGGGCATGAGCTTGGTGGCGGAAATACGAATATTCTGAACCCGGCGGCTGATCTTGCGGACAGCCGGAGTAACGGAAGCTGAGGACATGGAAATCTCCTGCATGAGCGGAATGAGGACGATAAAAGATGCCGCGCCACGTCGAGCATGCAAAACGGAACGGCCAGCCAAAACGGACCAATGTCCGAGAGAGCACTGGAGGGCACGGGCAAAACACCGGTAAACCGCCGGACCCCACGCATGCTGCGACCGCCGCACCATACACCCCGCCCACCCGACCTTGCAACCGACCTGACGCAATGGTATCCGAAAAGGATGCCCTTTTGCCGCCTGCAGACTATGAACGCAGACAGACTCCCCCGATCAAGCGACGCAGATGGGGGCCTTTACCGGATATTGCCGCCGGGAGCATATGAAATACACCCTGAACATCACCCGCAAGATGCTTGCCCCGGATGCACGGGATGCACGGGACGCATCAGAAATGCGCACAAAGCTGGTACTCCGCGCAGCCCCCGGCGAAGTGGCATGGCACATTGCGCTGAAGGTACTGGGCTACCTGCTGTTCATGGAATACGAGCCACGCATTGAAGAAGGCATAGGCTGGCACTACAAACCCGACCTTGTGTCGCTGGATGCCGAAGGCAGGCTGCGCCTGTGGGTAGACTGCGGCAACATAGCAGTGCGCAAGATTGACCGGGTGGCGCAGAAGGTGGGGGCGGACGTTCCCTTCATCATCCTGCGGCGGACGCAGCGGGATGCCCAGCTGCTGGCGCAATCGCTCGACAAAATGCGCTTTCCCGAACGGGTGCACATTCTCTCTTTCGACAAGGGCTTTGTGGATGCGCTTGCAGAGGCACTGGACGCCACCAACCACATCCGGGCAGATATCGGGCCTCGTCCTGAAACACGCTCCGACGTACCATCTGACAAGCGCCTGTATAAAAATTCCGGCGAACATCTGAAGCACAGGGCAGAACACAGACAAGGGGCATCTACCGCTTTTGATACAGAAACGGACGGGACAAGCAGGACAATCGGAACTGACATGGCTGGCGCAACGGGCATGACTAGCGCAACTGGCAAAACGGGCGCAGTGCCTCCTACTGTTTCGCAGCTCAGACACATTACCCTGCATCTGGAAAACAGAAAGGGTGACAGCGCTCTCACAAGCGCCATCACCCTGCAACAACCGTAAATAAATCCCGCGCAGCCTGAGCGGCACATGGGGGGAACATGACTAGGGAAGCGGAGTTATCGTCCCTTCCTGGCTCACCCGCAGCCGCAGTTTTCCCGCCAGCACAGCCTTGCCCGCAATCTGCACAGCCACCACGGCACCGCTGAAGCGATACACCGTGACTTCCACAATGCCTTCCTTGCCCATGGCAAAGCCCTGCCGTGCGGTGAACGTAACCGTTTCCTCATCGGGCAGCATGCCGTGCGCAGCCAGATAGACACCGGCAGGACCGTTGGCCATACCCGTGACAGGGTCTTCATCAATGCCTTCTGCCGGACAGAACATGCGGCCATCTATGCGGTAGGGAACATCGTCCCCTGCCTCCGCAAAAACGTAGAGCATGGCGCAGCCAAGGCGCGGTGCCAGAGCTCCCAAAGCGGCAAAGTCGGGCCGCATGCCATGCAGGGTTTCCGCGTCCCTGAGCGGCATGATGATCACCTGCGAGCCGGTGGAAACATATTGAGTGGGCAGGTCGGACCGGATCATGCCCACAGGAATACCCAGCGTTGCGGCAATGGCCGCCTTATCCACGGCATCCAGTTCCCTGCCTATCTGCGGCTCGCCCTGCGTCATGGTCACTTCGGGATTGCCGCGCTCGTCAGTGCCTATCAGCACCGGCATACGCCCTGCCCCGGTTTCCATGGCGTGATTCGCCTCGCGTATGCCTTTTTCTCTGGCAAGGGCAAAATGCGTGGCAATGGTGGCGTGGCCGCACACGGGCACTTCCACGGCCGGAGTAAAAAAGCGCACGAGCATGTCTGCGGCGTCCGGCATGAACATGCCGCCAAAATCAAAGGGAACGCCCCCCTGCACCGTATCCGCGGCAGGCGGTGGCAACAGAAAGGCTGTTTCGGAAGCCCCCACATGGGCGGCAATGGCCTGCATCTGTGCGGCATCCAGCTTTTCCGCATCCAGCACCACGCCTGCGCGGTTGCCCTTGCCCACGGTTTCGGTAAAGGCATCAACCAGCAGTACGGTTACTTCCATGTCGTTCTCCTGTAACCGGCACAGCGGCCGGTCTGAAAAAGGCCGATACCATACGGTACCGGCCTGAAATTGCGTACCGTCCGGCACGTTTCGAACATTGCTCAGCTAGAGCGTGCCGTACAGGGCCATATATGCCTGCGCCATGCGCGTATCCGAAAATTCCACCGCAGAGCCGTGTCCGGCCTCCACCAGCGATTGCGCAAGCGCCCTGTCTGTCATGACCCTGTGCAGGCAGCGGGCCAGCGCTTCGTGGTCACGGTTGGGGAACACAAGTCCGTTCACGCCGTCCTGAACCAGTTCAAGATTCGAGGGCAGATCCGAGGTAATCACAGGCAGGCCGGTGCACCAGCCTTCCTTGATGGTGCCGGAAGACCCCTCCCCGTCCACTGAAGGAACGGCAAGGATGTCGAAATCCGGCAGAAATTCACGGCTGTCCTGCCAGCCCAACATGGCAAGGCGGGAATCAACGTTCAACTGACCAGCCAAGGTGGCAACGGTGTTGAACAGCTCGCCCGCCCCTATCAGGCGGACTTCCCATGGCGGCAAGCCTTCCATGTTCTGCAGTTCGGCCATGGCGCGCACAAGCACTTCATGCCCTTTCTGCCCCGTAAACGCCCCCACCATGCCGATGACCATGCGGCCATCACCACGGTCGCGCTTGCGGGCATAGCGGGCGCAGTCGATGCCGGAATGGATGGTATGCACCTTGACAGCAGGCATGCCCGAGGCAACGAGGACGTTGGAAATTTCCTGACTCACGCCCACAACGGCCTCGGCCCGCAAATACTTGCTGCCGCGCCACCCTGTCTTGAGCGGATAGGAGACGCGGCGCGAATGCACAACAGCCACCTTGTCGCCCCACAGCTTCTTGCACATGGCGGCAAGGGCAGCGCTTTTGGCGCAGTGGGAATGCAGAATGCGAACGCCTTCCCTGTGCACCAGCTTGCGGATGGCATGCAGGTTGCGCGGGTCCCACTCTCTGCCGCCGGAAAGAGGCAGCACGCGCACACCCTCAAGTTCCGCAGCGTGTTTGAGCAGCGGAGCCTGTGCAGGGGCGGCAATTATGGGCTCAAAGCCTTCGGCAGCGCCCAGCGCACGGGCAAGGTAATACACCTGCCACTGGCCGCCGCGCATCTCTCTGCCGAGATCAAGCAACAATATGTGCATCAGAACTCTGTGTTCCTAAAGGTAGATACGGCACCGGTAATCCCGGTGCCGGACCATATTCATCATGTATCGGCCTGCGGCGCAGTGCCGCAGCGGCCGGAGTCAATCCTGCAAAATCAATACTGACAGCACCGACTGACAGTATTGACTGGCAGCACCGGCTGGCAGCATCAATTCTGTCGTCTTAATCCTGACAAACAGGTACACCGCTTGCCACAATATCCTCGCGCAGCAGCGCACGAATCCGCTTTGCCACCGGTCCCGGATGCACATCATGGATGGGCTGGCCCTCGAAGCGGACAATGCTCACGCAGTCGCCCGTGGTGCCCATGATCATGACCTCGCGGGCGCGGTACAAATCGTCTTCGCGCACACGCTGGAACACAACGGGCATCTCGTTCTTCACCAGATCCACCGCACGCATTACGGTGGTACCCGTCAGTGCGTTGGTGAATTCGGGAATGACCAGCGTGCCGTTCTGATCAACCAGCGCCACGTTCTCGGTGGCACCTTCGGCAAGGAAATCGTTGTCGTCAAAACTCAAAGGCACATTCAAACCGCGCTCTGTCGCTTCGCGCCGCATAAGCACGTTGGGGATGTAGTTGGCGTTCTTCATTCTCGCCATATACCCCGGCTTGGCCGGAATGGAGGAGCGGAACGCCGTAACTCCGGTTTCGTAAAACGCGGCAGGCAGCGGCTTGAAATGATATGCCACCACATACAGGCTGGAGACGGGGCACTCGGCAGGATCAATACCAAACCCGCCCGGGCCGCGTCCCACGAGGATACGCAGCATGCCGTCTTCCGTTCCGGCAGCGCGGGCCACTTCAATGGCAATTTCGCGCAGCCGTTCCCATGTGCAGGGCGGAGCCAGATACAGCCCCTTGGCAGAGCGCTTCATACGCTCGACATGTGCGTCGAGCTGGTAGATACGCCCGCCTTCCCACTTGATGCTTTCAAAGATGCCGTCGCCGCGATGGGCAAGGTGGTCATCCATGGGCAGCACCATCAGGCGCGGGTTTTTGCAAATGCAGCCTATACGGTGCTCATAAAAGGCAAGAACCCCCTGTTCGCCCGCGCGGCGGGCGGACAGGAGCTTCTGTACATATTCTTCAGTTTCGCAAACAGGTATCACGGTGCTTCCTGTTGTTACATGCTTACTGGAAAACGGTGGTGTCCTTCACGCCCAGCAGGTCGCGCTCAATGAGAATTTCTGCGATCTGCACAGCGTTCAGTGCGGCACCCTTGCGGATGTTGTCGGCAACAACCCACATGTTCAGGCCGTTTTCAATGGTTTCGTCTTCGCGGATACGGCCCACAAAGGTGGCATCTTCGCCCGTGGCTTCAATGGCCATGGGGTAGATCTTTTCCTTGGGGTTATCCAGCACGGTAATACCGGGGGCCTGCGTCAGAATGGCGCGTGCCTGAGCGGGGGTGAGCTTCTTTTCCGTTTCAATGTTCACGGATTCGCTGTGACCGTAGAACACGGGAATGCGCACTGCGGTGGCAGTAACCTTGATGCTCTCGTCGCCCATGATCTTCACGGTTTCGTGCACCATCTTCATTTCTTCCTTGGTGTAGTCGTTATCAAGGAAGACATCGATGTGCGGCAGCGCGTTGAACGCGATCTGATAGGGGTACACCTTGGGTTCGGGCTGCTGCATGTTGAACAGCTGACGAACCTGGCTTTCCAGCTCATCAATGGCCTTCTGGCCGGTGCCGGAAACTGCCTGATAGGTGGAAACCACAACGCGCTTGATCTTTGCGGCATCGTGCAGGGGCTTGAGTGCCACAACCATCTGAATGGTGGAGCAGTTGGGGTTGGCAATAATGCCGTTGTGCCATTCCAGATCCTGCGGGTTCACTTCGGGCACGACCAGCGGGCAACGCTTGTCCATGCGCCATGCGCTGGAGTTGTCCACAACCACGCAACCGGCCTTGGCGGCAAAGGGCGCAAATTTTTCGGAAGTGGAACCACCGGCGGAGAAGATGGCGATATCAACGCCTTCAAAGGATTTTTCAGTGAGTTCCTGCACGGTCAGTTCAGTACCGTTAAAGGGAACCCGGGTGCCCGCAGAACGGGCAGAGGCAAGGGCAATAACCTTGTGAGCAGGAAACGCGCGCTGCTCAAGCGTCTTCAGCATTTCACGGCCCACGGCACCTGTCGCGCCGACAACCGCCACGACCAACTTATCTTTGCTCATTGGATCATATCTCCTTGATCACACACAAATCACTAACCTCGGAATGTCGGACATTCCCGCATCCCTTGCCTTGTCGCTGCCAAAGTCCGCCAACTTCGGCCAACGTCTAAAACACACCGCAGGGCCACCTTGCGGCTCAGCGGTTCATCCGCCGCCAAACGGACAAACCAGAAATTCGTGCCGGACTAGACCACGCCCTTTGCCTTGAGCAAAGCGCCCATGACCTTGTCCGTGCCATTGATGTGCCTGAACCACCAATCGGTCAAGTAATCAAGCAATTCCGGCGTAATGCCTGTACCCTTATCCAGGTACTCCAGCAGAAAGTTCACACCGGTAGTAAAAAATTCTCTATGCTGCTGCATGTGCTCATCATAATTAGGCATCTCGTCAATATACGGAGCCATGTATCTGCGCTCAGTGGCAAAGTGCTTCTGGGCGTAGTCGTTCACCTTATTGATGAGATCAGCGAGAATCACGTGGTCCTTGCCGTCCATGTATGCGTAGTACAGGGAATTGATGATGTCGGTCAGCTCCGCATGCTGCTCGTCAATTTCCTTCACGCCCACGCTCATTTCCGGCGTCCATTCAAACGTCCCCATACCTTCTCCTTGGCACTGGCGTATTCTGCGAGCCGCCCCTGAAGGAGGCTCCATGCGTGACAGCATCGTTCAGCATAGGCCATAGCGACGGCAAAGACAATGTCAATGATGCCCCCGCAGCACTGGAAATGCACGATTTTTCATCGTCCATTCCGTGCGGTAATCAGAAGCGGCGGATGAGTATGACCCCACCCACGAGCATCGCCACGCCCACAAGTCGCATCAGGGTAAGCGGGCGCTCGGCATAGCCCAGCAGTCCGAAGTGGTCGAGACTCACCGAAGCAATCATCTGCCCAGCAATGACAAGCCCCACCATGGTTGCCGCGCCGAGACGCGGAGCAAGAAAGGTCACCACGGTCACGAACACAGCCCCGAGCAGGCCGCCTATCCAGTGCCACCACTGGGTGGTTGAGCCCGCAAGGGAGGGAAAGGGAACACGGGCGGCGACACAGTAGGCTACAAGTGCTGCCGTGCCCACGGAAAAAGAAACGAGCGAAGCCAGTGCAGGATGCTTTGCCCAGTGCAGTTGCAGCTGTGCGTTTATACCAGCCTGTGTGGGGAGCGTGGCCCCGGCCAGCAGTGCCAGCCCGATAAGAAACAAGGCGTTCATTATGCCCCCAGCGCCTGTGCGGCGTATTGTACGTGTTGCAGGTCGTCCACAATGGCTATGTCCGCTTCCAGAAAGGGCATGGACATGGCTTGGGCATGGGTGAACCAGCCTATCTCGTGGCCTTCCAGCGGAAGCAGGTCGCCGTTGTATTCCGTGATATGGAAAAAGTGCAGCGTCACGGTAAGTTCCGGGTATTCATGGCGCACCTCGCGCCAATATTCCCATGCGGTGGGGGTGATATTCATCTCTTCCGCAAATTCGCGCACCAGCGCATGGTCGGCAGATTCCCCCGGCTCTATCTTGCCGCCGGGAAATTCCCAGAACCCCGCGAACTGTTTGCCTTCCGGCCGTTTTGCGGCAAGAAAACGCCCCTTGTTCCAGACAATCCCGGCGACGACAGTGATATGCTTCATGACTTTATTATCGGGTAAAATTCCATCCCCGCCCCTTCCCTAAATAACATCATCCACAAGCGCGGCCTTGCGGGCCTCCAACTCATTGATGACCACCTCAAGCTCACCCATCTTTTCCATAAGCTCTTCACCCTTTGCCTGCAGCGCATGAAACCGCTTGAGCAGGTCAGACGCCTTGCCGGAATCGGCATACACGGCAGGATCGGCAAGCATGGCCTCCACTTCGCCCTGCTCTTCCAGCGAGGCTTCGAATTCCTTTTCCAGCTTGGCAAAGGCTTCCTGCTTGGGCTTGAGCTCCTTGTAGATGGTATTTCGCAATTCCGCCTGCTGACGTTTGATGCGCTTCTGCTCGTCGCGGCTCAAACCACCGCCACGCGCTGCATCCGCATCCTTACCGGCTGCGTCAGAGGCAAGCTGTCGACGGGCCTTGTCGTACTCCTCGAAACCGGATTCGTAGACAGTGAACCCTTTTTCATCCAGCGACCACACCTGATCAGCCACGGAAGAAAGCAGATACCGGTCATGCGCCACCATGAAGATGGTGCCGTCAAAGGCATCCAGCGCTTCAACCAGCGCTTCGCGCGATTCAAGGTCGAGGTGGTTGGTGGGTTCGTCAAGCACCAGAAAGTTGCTGCGCGAAAGGAACAGCGTGGCCAGCAGCAGGCGGCTCTTTTCACCACCGGAAAGTGAGCTCACCTGCCGGTCGAAATAGCTCTGCCCGAGCATGAACAGGCCCAGCACGGACATGAGTTCTTCTTCCGTGGTGCGCGGGTCGGACAACCTGCGGATTTCACCCAGCGCCGTGCCGGAGGCATTCAGTATGTCCAGCTGATGCTGGCTGAAATAGCCCATGCGCACCTTGGAGCCCATGACCACGTTGCCGCCATCCTTCTCCAGCCTGCCCGCAATGAGCTTGAGCAGCGTGGACTTGCCGCAGCCGTTGTGGCCAACCAGCGCAACGCGCATATCGCGGTAGAGCTGAAAATCAAGATTGGGCCACAGGCGTGTTCCGTCGTCAAAGCTGTAGTCCAGCCCCACTACGCTCAGCACGGTCTTGTCCGCCTGCACCGGCTCGGGCCACTTGAAGGCAAGGGTTCTGCGCTTGGCTTCCACCTGAATGCCTGAAAGCTCCTTCTCAAGCCGTGCGGCCATCTTCTGCTTGGAACCGGCCTGACGGGCCTTGGAAGCCTTGGCCTTGAAACGGCGCACAAAGTCCATCTTGCGTTCAATCTCGCCCGCAAGACGTTGCTGTTCACGCACCTTCTGCGCTTCAATTTCATCCTGCAGGGCAAGGAACTGAGTAAAGTTCCCCTTGCGGAACATGGGCTTGGAGGCACCGAGATACAGCACATGCGTAGCAATCTTGTCCATGAACACACGGTCGTGCGCAACAAATACCAGCACGCCCTTGTATTCCATCAGAAAATTCTCCAGCCACTCCACAGCTTCCAGATCAAGGTGGTTGGTGGGTTCGTCCAGCAGCAGCACGTCGGCCCCGGCGGTAAGCACACGGGCAAGCTTGGCGCGTTCACGCCAGCCACCGGAAAGCTGCCTGATGGGCATGTGCCACTTGCGTTCGGCAAACCCGAGACCGGAAAGCACGGTCTTGGCGCGATGCTCCGGGTTGTGCCCGTAAATCTGCTCCAGCTCCGCCTGCCGCGCCCCCAGCGTCTTCAGCGCACTTTCGTCGCCTGCCTCGGTTGCTGCTTCCCACTTCGCCCAGAACTCGTTCCAGTCGGGGAGCACTTCCAGCACCCATGTGAGCAAGGGCGTTTCCAGCAGGTTTTCGTCCATTTCCTGCGCCACGTAGCCCAGACGGCACTCCTTGGGCATGGATACTTTGCCCCCGTCGGAGGAAGTAACGCCCGCGATGAGCTTGATCATGGTGGACTTGCCGCAGCCGTTGGGGCCGCACACGCAAAGGCGCACGCCGGACTGTATCTCGAGCGAGAAGTTGGCGAACAGGTCTTGGCCGCCATAGGTCTTGGTCAGGTTCTGTATATTGATATTCATTAATAGCCTCTTGAAGATGCTTGCGCATACCAGAACCCGCGCCGATTGGCTAGCCACGCGCGTCCCGTCTCCCCCCTGCCCCCATACGCCACTCCAACTTGCTGACCTTGCATGCTGCCCCTGCCCCCCCCTGCGATGAGGTACCGAAGCCGCGCCCGGAGACGACGATAACTGGCCCCCTTTTTGCAATTCCTTTCGCACGCGGCCTGCGCCGCAAGGAGGATTTCCATGCAAGACAGTATGTACAGCGCCCTGTTCGGAGCGCTCACAAACGAGCACCGTCTCAACAGTATTACCAATAATCTCGCCAACGTGAACACCACAGGGTACAAGAAGGATCAACTCGCCTTCAAGGATACCTTCATCATGTTCGCTCATGACCAGATCATGGAGCCTGTGGCAACGGTGCGGTCAAAAAAGCTGTTTCCGGAGCCTATCCACATTGCCAAGCCCCGCCTTGCCGTCGCCCAGACGGACTTCTCGCAGGGCAGCATGAAGATGACCGGAGACCCGCTGGACGTGGCCCTGCATGGGGAGGGATTCTTCAAAGTACAGACACCCGACGGGGACTATGTGACCCGCAACGGACACTTCCGTCAAACTGCTGACGGTTTGCTGATAACGGAACAGGGCTGGCCCGTGCTCGGTAACGGCGGCCAGATCACCATTCCGCCCAACGCAAAGGTTTCCATTAATGAGGCAGGGCAGATCTTCAACGGTGACGAACTCATCGACCAGCTGCAGGTCGTTACCTACGAAGATCTCAACGTACTCGAAAAACGGGGAAGAAACCTGTTCCAGCCCCGTCCCGGCCAGCAGCCTGCGGAAAGTCCTCCGCAGGGCACCACAGTGGCACAAGGCTTTCTTGAAGCCGCCAACGTGGAAGTCGTGACGGAGATGGTGAACATGATTGAAGCTCAGCGCCAGTTCGAGGCGTACACCAAGGTAATGCAAAGCACCGACGCACTGGACAAGGACGCCATCCAGCGCGTTTCCAAGGCACGGGCATAAGGCCCGCAGGAGGATACCATCATGATGCGCTCTCTCTGGACAGCAGCTTCGGGCATGGTCGCCCAGCAGCTGAATATCGATGTCATCTCGAACAACCTTGCCAACGTGAACACGGTGGGCTTCAAAAAAAGCCGCGCCGAGTTCGAAGACCTGATGTATCAGACCCTGAAGATCGCAGGCTCGGTAACAGGCGACAACAACCGCATCCCCACCGGCATTCAGGTGGGTATGGGTGTGCGCCCCACCACCGTACACAAATTCTTTTCGCAGGGTGACTACCAGAACACCAGCAACCCGCTCGACCTTGCCATTGAAGGTGACGGGTTCTTTCAGGTGGATGTGAACGGCGAGTCCATGTACACCCGCGCGGGCGCTTTCAAGCTCAATGCCGACGGCACCGTGGTAACAGCCAACGGCTATGTGCTGCAGCCCCAGTTCACCGTGCCTGCCGAAACCAAGAACATCGCCGTTTCCGAAACCGGCTACATCGCCGCGCTGGACAGCAACGGTGCTGAACTGGCCTCTGCCAACATCCCGCTCTACACCTTCGTCAACAGTGCCGGTCTCGATGCACGCGGCCGTAACCTCTATACCCCCACGGAAGCCTCCGGTGCAGCAACCGAAGGCGTGCCCGGCACCGACAACGTGGGCACCATCTCGCAGGGCTTCCTTGAAATGTCCAACGTGGAAATCGTGGATGAAATGGTCAACATGATCGTGGGCCAGCGCGCCTATGAAATGAACTCCAAGGCCATTCAGACCTCCGACTCCATGCTGCAGATGGCAGTACAGCTCAAGCGCAGCTAGTCCTGACCTGCCAGACCCAAAAGACAGACAAAGGATTCATGATGAGAACACTCAGGCACACCATACACCTTACGGCACTGACCGCGCTTGTGGCGGTCGTGCTGGCGGTCGCCGCAACTGCGGTGCACGCGCAGGTGGATGCCGACTGGCGTATTCACATCCGCGATGCCGCTGTGGTGGCTGGCGATCGCGTGCGGCTGGGCGAGATAGCAGACCCTGTAGGCAAGATATCTCCCCGCAACTGGGAACAACTGGCAGCCATGCAGCTGTGGTCCTCTCCCCCCAAACCGGGGCAGCCCATGACCATCAGCAAACACCGTCTGCGCAAGGAGCTTTCCAAGTACATCGGCGAGGCTGCAGACCTTGCGATTTACCCGTCTTCCATCGCCATTCAACAAGGGGGTACGGTCATCCGGCAGGACGAACTGAACTCCCTCGTCGTCAGTTCATTGACACGCTACACGGCGACCATCAGCGGCGAAACCAGCGTGCGGGACATGCAGTTGCCCGCATACGTCTTTTTGCGCGACCGCATGAACAGGCTGGAGATGGAACCGCCCACGTCGCTGGAACCGGGACAGTTCACCATACGCCTGCGCGAGGTCACTGCCTCGGGCGATCTGGTCCGCCGCATAACCGGCGGTGCCGTGCTTGACCAGTGGGCAACGGTGCCCTGCGCGGCGATTCCCCTGAACAGGTTCGACAACGTTACTCCTGAATCCGTCACCTTTGTCCGCAAGAACCTCGCCTACGTGAACGGCGATATATGGAACGGCAAGGGCGGCCCTTGGCGCACGCTGCGCACCATCGGCACCGGCTCGGTCATCTATCAGAGCGATCTTGAGATGACCCCCATGCTGCTCAAGGGCAGCCGGGTTGAGCTTATCTACATGGGCCAGACGCTGCGGCTGAGCATTGCCGTAGAGGCCCTGACGGACGGCAAACCGGGCGACCTCATCCCGGTCCGCAATTTGCAAAGCAAGAAAGAAGTATACGCCACCGTTCGCGATGCGAACACGGTGATCATTCAGAGATAACGGGCAGAGCGCCAAATGCCTGCCTTGCCGGGGAATCCGGCACACGAGGTGGACCATGAACAACCGCACAAACACTGTCAGCATATTGGCTTCAACCGCAACACCGGTACGGCGCACCCTTGCCGGAGCGCTGCTTGTTGCCGTGCTGGCAGGCCAGCTTGCAGGCTGTCAGGCAGCCAAGGAAAAACCGGCGCCCATTCCCCCGGTCATGCCCGCTCCCGTGGCCATGACGCCGGAGGAAAAGGCAGCGAACCCCGGTTCTCTTTTTGACGATGCCGATGCCAACTATCTTTTTTCCGACAACCGTGCCCGCCGCGTAGGTGACATCGTACTGGTCAACATCGTGGAAACCACCACTGCCAAGAACAAGGCGGAGACATCCACCGAAAAGGATTCTTCCATCAACCTTGGCGTGACCAACTTCTTCGGTACCCCCGGGCAGATGACCATGGGCCCCGTGACCATTCCCGGTGCCGTGGGCACCACGCCCATGATCAAGGGTTCCTCCGTTTCCAAGTTTGACGGCAAGGGTGAGACGAAGCGTGAAAACACGTTCACGTCCACCATCGCCTGCCGCGTCATCAAGGTGCTGCCCGGCGGCCTGCTGGAAGTGGAAGGTGCACGTGAAACCCGTGTGAACGAAGAAACCCAGTACATCGTGATCAGCGGTCTTGTGCGCACCGCCGATGTGGAAGCCGATAACTCAGTAAAATCCACGCAGCTCGCCAATGCCCGCATCGCCTACTACGGCGAAGGTGCCGTGGCGGACAAGCAGAAGCCCGGCTGGTTCGTCCGTCTCATGGACAACGTCTGGCCCTTCTAGTGTTGACGGAGCAATAGACATGAAAGCCATTACCCGTACCCTGCCCCTTACCCCCGCATGGTGGCTGTCCGCCCTGCCCCTGCTGGCGCTGACCGTCGCCCTGCTGCTGACGTTCGTTTTTCCGCCTGCAGCCAACGCAGTGCGCATCAAGGACATAGCCACCTTCGGCGGCGTGCGCGACAACCAGCTCGTGGGATACGGGCTTGTGGTCGGCCTCAGCGGTACGGGCGACGGCAAGTCTTCCACCTTTACCATCAACTCCATGGCCAACATGCTCGACAAGCTCGGGGTGAGCGTTGACCGCACCGCCCTGAAGCCCAAGAACGTGGCCGCCGTGATGGTCACCGCCAAGATGCCTGTTTCCGCACAGCCCGGCTCGCAGCTTGATGCTACCGTTTCCAGCATCGGCGATGCCTCCAGCCTGCTCGGCGGCGTGCTGCTCGTCACCCCCCTCAAGGGGATAGACGGCAAGGTATACGGTCTGGCACAGGGTCCCCTCGCACTTGGCGGTTTTTCCGCCTCCGGCGCTGCCGCTTCCGCCCAGAAGAACATCACCACCGTGGGCATCATTCCCAACGGTGCAACGGTTGAGCGCGGCGTTCCCTTCCAGTTCAACAATCAGGATTCCCTGACCCTGCACATGAACACCCAAGACTTTTCCACCACCCAGCAGGTTGTGGAGCGCCTGAACGAAACCATCGGCGGCGACTTTGCCAGCGCATCCGACATTTCCACCATCCGCCTGCGCATTCCCCCGGAATACCAGAGCAACCTCGTGCCGCTCATGGCGAGCATTGAAAACATCCAGATCACGCCTGACAACAAGGCCAAGGTGGTAGTGGATGAAAAGACCGGTACCGTGGTCGTGGGCCGAGACGTGCGCATTTCCCGCGTCGCCATAGCCCATGGCTCCCTGCAGATCGTGGTGCAGCAGAGCGCACAGGTTTCGCAGCCCGGTGCCTTCAGCCCCGGCCAGACTGTTGTAACCCCGCAGACCGACATCGCCGCGCGTGAAGAGAACAAGCGCCTTGTCCTCGTGGAAGGTGCCACCCTGCAGGAACTGACCGACGGCCTTAATGCCATCGGCGCTACCCCGCGCGACCTTATCTCCATCCTCCGCGCCCTGAAGGCAGCTGGTGCGCTGCATGCGGAGCTTGAGGTGATCTAAGATGAGCAACCCCCTCGACGCACAAGTGCTCAACGCACGCATGAGCGGTCAGGACCTGATCCGCCGCAAGCAGGAGATAGACTCCCTGCGCCAGCGCCTTGCCGATCCCAATGCGAAGGACAAGAAGCTGCGTGAGGCTGTTGAGGGGTTTGAAGCCATTTTCGTGCAGAAAATCTGGCAGCAGATGCGCGCCAACGTGCCCAAGGAAGGCTACCTGCACAGCAAGGATGAAGAATTCTGGCAGGGCATGTTCGATCAGGAACTGTCCAAGAAGCTCACCGCAGCGGGCGGTATCGGCCTTTCCGACATGCTGTACGAGCAGCTGCAGAACAAGCTGGGCGATGCTAGCAGAACCACGGCCCCCAGCCGTGTGAACAACCCCATGCCCCTTGAGCCGCTGCGCGCTGCAGATCGCCCCGCCCCGACCGCGGACAAGCCCGCAGAAGGCATTTACGACGAAGATCCTCTGTATACCCCGCTTGAACAAAACGGGGCACAGCAACCTGCCGTACCGTTGCAGCCCGGTGCACAACAGCAGCCTGTCGTACCGCTGCAGCCCGGTGCACAGCAGAAGCACTCTGCACACCAGCAGAGTGCGGCAGCAGGAGCGGAAGCATACGCGAAAGCTTCAGCTGTCCGTTCCCGTGACCTGGGCGAAGACACCATGCCCGTTTCAGATGAAAACGCTCCCGAGTTCCGCAGCAGGCGCGCCGTACCTCCCCAGTTTTCAGCACAGGACGGTGAGGCCCTGAGCCGCGTTGAACGGCTTGCCAACACCATCGTCAACGACGCGAAAGAAGCCGAAACCGTGGAGCAGTCCTATAAGCCTTCCGGCGGCGGCCTTGAGCGGCCCGAGATAACCTCGCGCCCCGTGCCCTCGCGCATGCGGTCCAGCTCAGGAGTTGGCGGCCCCATCAACCGTGACCCGGATATGGGCATGCTCAACTGGCCCCTGCCCGGCCGCATCACCTCTGATTTCGGATGGCGCAAGGACCCCTTCACCGGCGGCCGTGAATGGCATGCCGGCGTGGACATTGCCGGTGACGTGGGTGACCCCGTCGCCGCAGCATGGGACGGCAAGGTAATATTTGCAGGCGAACATGAAGGCTACGGCAACCTCGTGGTGCTGCAGCATGAAGGCGGCTGGCAGAGCTATTACGGCCACGCCAGCAAGCTGACTGTGCAGGAGGGAGATGAAATTCGCTCCGGCAGGAAAATTGCAGAAGTAGGAAGCACAGGCCGCTCGACGGGCCCGCACCTGCACTTCGAAATTCGTCAGGGCGAGCTCGCATGGAACCCCGAGCAGGTCAGAAACCGCCTGTTGGCGGGACTTTCTGTAGGACGCCGCAGCTAACGGAGGCACCCCATGTTCGAATATACACACGGAAATCTTGTCCGCCAGTTTAAGGGAATGCAGGTACTCGAACTGCTGATCGAGGAAGAGTTTGCCCAGCTGCGGAACAACAAGCCGCAGGAAATTACCGCCACGGAGTTCGCCATTCATGAACTCATGCGCCAGCTTGCCGTGGAACGCCTTGAACTGCGCAAGATGCTGGGCGGCAAACGCCTGAGCGAAGTCATGCCCTTGCTCTCCGAGGATCAACAGACAGTGCTCAATGCCCTGCTCGGCGAACTTGATGCGCTGGAACAGCGCTGCGCACGGCAGGCTTCCGTGAATGCCAAGCTTGCGCTCGCCCTGCACGACCAGAGCCAGACGCTCCTTGACTACATTCAGGAACAGATCAAGCCCAAGAATCAGAATACCTACGGCAAGAAAGGCCGTTACGCCCAGACACGTCCCGAAGCCACCCTTATTCAGGGCCGGTTGTAGAAGAGGTCTCCCATGAGCGGTCTTACATCCCTGCTTAACATCGGCAACAGTGCGCTGTTTGCCTCCCAGAGCGCCATTCAGGTTACAGGCAACAACATTGCCAACGTGAATACCGTCGGCTATTCGCGTCAGGCCGTGCGCTTTGAGGAAGGCATTTCCATCGACAGCCGTCCGGGCCAGCTCGGAACCGGAGCCAAGGCGGCGGAAGTATATCGCTATTTCAACAAGTTCGTTGAGGAGCAGTTCAACGACCGCAACTCCATCTATCAGCGCTGGGATACGCAGCAGGAAGTGCTGAAAAGCGTGGAAAGCCTGTTCAACGAAGCCAACTCAGACGGCCTTAATGCCATGATGACCCAGTTCTTCAGCGACTGGCAGGAACTGGCAAAGCGGCCCGACGATGACGCCGTGCGCGAAGCTCTGCTCGCCCACACCGAGAACATGCTCATGCTCTTCCATGACACAGACCAGAACCTGCAGCGCATGCAGAGCCAGATGGACGACTTCATCAAGCAGGAAGTGACGAGCGTAAACGACCTCATCACCCGAATTGCCGATCTGAACAAGGAAATTCAGATTCACGACATTCCTGGCTCCAACAACGCCAACACCCTGCTCGACCAGCGCAACCAGCTGGTGCGCGAACTGGCCGAAAAGATGGACGTGGATGTCATAGACAACGGCAGCGGCGACTTTACCGTGAACACCAAGGCCGGCCACACCCTCGTGGACGGCGGGGAAGCGTTCGCCATCGATTTTACCGGCCCTGCAAGCTACAAGTCCCTGAACCCTGCCTCTTCTTTCGACGGCAGCATCGGCTTCGACGGTCAGGACGAATACGAATACACCGTGGAAGTGATGCAGTCCGGCGCAGTGACCAGCAACGCCGGTTCGGGCGCGGCCATGTTCCGCGTCTCTCTGGACGGCGGCCGCACCTGGCTGAAGGACGAAAACGGCAACGACAAACTGTTTGCCGCCCGTCCCGAATCCGAAAAGGTGAACGTGCAGGGCATAGACATCTATTTCAATGCCGGAACGCAGGATCTGACCAAGGGCGATACCTTCACCGTGGTACCCAAGAACCACCTGAAGTGGATATCCCCCACCACGGAAGACCTGAATATCACGCCCCAGTCGTTTTTTGACGGCACAGACAACTCACGGCGGCTTACCGGCGGGTCCATCACCGGGTACTTTGCCCTGCGCGATTTCAACATCGGTCGCTACCGCGAACGCCTCGATTCCTTAAGCGAATCCATCGCATGGGAAGTGAACCGCCTGCACAGCCAGGGCGGCGGCGAAAGTCCGCTGAGCAACCTCTACGGCACCTACAGCGTGGACAAGACTTCTCAGCCGCTGAGTTCCCCCAGTTCCGGCCTGCACTACGGCGACCGGCTGGCAGAAGGCAACGTCACTGTTTATGCGTACGACACGAGTACGGGCGAGCTTGCATCCTCCGCCTCGTTCGGTCCGCTGGACTTTGACCCGGCAACCCCCGGCATCCAGAACTTCGACCCCGATGTCCACTCGCTGGAAGATGTACGCGACGCGTTCAACAACAGCATGGGCAATTATCTTACGGCGACCATTCAGGACAACAAGCTGGTGCTCAATTCCAAGAGCGGCTACGCCTTCCAGCTTGGTACAGACACGTCCGGTCTGAGCGCGGCGCTGGGGCTGAACACCTTCTTCAAGGGTGAATCCGCCGCAACCATCGCCATACGCGACGACGTGCGGCAGAACTCCTCGCTCATCAACGCAGGCAGCGTGAACGGCGGGGCGGAAGCCAACGACGGTGACAACAAGACCGCTCTTGCCATCGGCCAGCTGAAGGACAAGGACGTAAGCATCAAGACCTCGTTCGAAACCTCGTCCAACCAGACGCTGCAGGAATATTACAACTCACTCGTGGGCACGGTGGGTGCAGATACGGCAAACGCCAAGTTCAACTCCATGTTCAACCAGACATTGGCCAAGGACCTGAACGAACGCCAGAACGAAGTGGCGGGCGTGAACCTCGACGAAGAAATGAGCAATCTGGTCAAGTTTCAGCACTCCTACAAGGCGGCGGCGAAGCTTATCACCACTGCCGACCAGATGATGCAAACCGTTCTCGGCCTGAAGAACTAATCCGCGAGCGGAAGGGGACGCGTTATGTCAGTCAGAGTATCACAACGCAGCATGTTCACGAGCTTCGTGAGCAACATGAACATGTCGCTCGCCGACCTCATGGACTCCAACATCCAGGCTTCCAGCCAGAAGCGCATCAACAAGCCTTCGGATGACTCCATCGGCACGGCGCGTGTCATGAACTACCGCGACTCCATCGCTGGCATCGCCCAGTACAAAAAGAATATTGATACGGCGAAAAGCTGGCTCAGCCTTGCTGACCAGACCCTTACGCAGGTGAACACCATACTCACCCGCATGAAGGGCCTTGCCGAACAGGCTGCCACCGGCACGCTGGACGCCAACAACCGCGAGCAGATCAGCTACGAGCTGCGCCAGCAGTACGAACAGCTCATCAACCTTGCCAACACCCAGTATGAAGGGCGTCATATTTTTGCCGGTCACAAGACCGACGAGCCCGCCTTTGTGCAGGGCCTGAACCTTACGTCCAACGACACGGTCTTTTCCGACGGCAGCTTCTCCATCACCGGCTCGGCTTCCAAGACCATGCTCGTGCAGTTTACCAGCAATGCGACCATCGGCGGTGCTGGTGCCGTTCCGCTGCGCTATTCCACTGACGCAGGGCGCACGTGGCAGGATGGTTCCATCCCCGCAGGCGACAACCGCCTGAGCATAAACGGCGTGCAGATGACCTTCCAGACCGGAACCAACGTGCAGGCCGTGGACACGACCAACGTGCACGAGACCCTGAGTAACGGCAGCATGAACGGAACATGGCTCTACATCCGTCCCACAGCCGTCTACCAGGGCGATGACAACGACCTGCCGCCGACCATAATGCACTATGGTGCAGCCCCCGTGACAGCATCCGCCACCGGCGTGTTCTCGCAGGACATCACGGTGCGCATAGATAACTCAAACGCCAGCATGGCGGGGCCCATACAATATTCGTACAGCCTCGACAACGGCAACACATGGGTCACGGGCAACACTGCATCCGATGCCACCACAACAAACAGTGCCTCGCTGATCATTCCCGGCGGCTTCCTTGTGCTTTCGGGCAGCAACGCGAGCCTGAACGGTGCGCAAAACCAGCAGTTCATCGTCAAGCCCCACCGCGGCGACGTAAAATTTGAAATAGCCCAGCGCGAGACCATTACGGTCAACAGCATCGGCAAGGATGTTTTCGGCGGCGTTTACACGAGTCCCGGCGACACGACAGCCAAGGCCGAATTCGACGGCAGCGGCAAAAACCTTTTCGAGACTGTGGGCAGGCTCATCGGCTACATGGAATCCAACAACCAGAGCGGCATACAACGCGCGCTGGAAGATCTGGATACCGCCAGCTCCCACATCATGACGCAGGCCGCCTCCATCGGCGGACGCGAAAACAGGCTTGAAGTTGCGGGCAACGTGCTCACGACCATTGAACTGGACGAAAAGGCAAGAATGAGTAATATTGAGGACATTGATGTTGCAGAACTGATGACCAAGCTCGCTCAGCAACAGCTGGTTTACAACAGCGTGCTCAAGTCATCCGCTCAGATCATGCAGATGAACCTTTCAAACTTCATTTAACGTCTATGCTCATTCTTACCCGGCGCCCCGGCGAAAGCCTGCATTTGGGCGACAACATAAAAATCACGGTTCTGAGCGTGCAGGGCAAGCAAATCAAGCTTGGTCTTGAAGTGCCCGGCGATATGACCGTGTACCGGGAAGAAGTTTACCTCCGAGTCAAGGAACAAAACCGTCTGGCCCTCGAAACGAGTGACGCGGACCTTCTGGCAGCTACCCAGTTATGGCACGGCAAAACGAAAAAATAGTTCAGACCCGCCTCGGCAAACAAGTGGTCTCCATGGACAAGATTATTTACTTTCCACGGGGTCTCATGGGCTTTGAGGACAAGCACGAGTTCACGCTTCTTCAGCTGAAGGACGGTTCTCCCTTTCTGGTGCTGCAGAGCATGGATGACCCCCGGCTGGGATTGCTGGTGGCAGACCCCTACAGCTTTCTGGAAGACTACCCCATTCGCGTGGGCGAAGCCGAACAGAAGCTGCTGAGACTGCAGAACATCCGACAGGTGGCCGTGCTGGTTACCGTGAGCATCCCCAAGGGCGAGCCGGAAAAGACGGCGCTCAACCTCACCGGCCCCATTCTCATCAACCATCAGGCCAAGCTTGGCCTGCAGGTGCCGCAGGTGGACGGCAAATTCCCCAATCAGGTATACCTGCACATGCCGCAGGAATAACAATTTTCTCCCCTGAACAGAAAAGCCCTGTCGAATCCGGCAGGGCTTTTTTCATGCGCTTTGTAGTAGCTGCTCGTCAGCCGCATCCCGAGAAAATTGTCCGGACAGGTTCATTCTGTCTTCTGCCTCCCACTCCGGGCTGAACGGCGGAAAAAGGGCACAAAAAAAGCAGGGTACGCCCTGCATCATCCACAAATATCTACACGTATCTCTGCCCGGTCACCGGCCGCAGAAAAGCTTCCGAAGCATGCTTCGGAAGACTTTTCTACTGGAAAAGTTCCACTTCCTCGTTGATCAGCTTTTCAGCTACCTTGCGGCTATCTACCACATACTCACCCGAATCAACACGGGCCTTGATGGCATTCACCTTGTCCTGACGTACATCAGGGGTATTCAACGCGGTGGTATACGCTTCAGTGCGCAGCTTTGCTTCATTGGACAAGCTCACCCGGTCGCCGGAACTCTGAGCCGCGTTATCCGCGCCACGCTTTCCGCCCTTGGCCTTGGCATTTTCTGCCTTGTCGAGCTTGGCCTGATAAGGATCAAGCGCCTTGAGGTAATTCTTGATTTCCATACGTTCCTCCCCGGGACGTCATGCCCGTCATAACATGGTGGAGTCCACCTTGTCCAAGGAGATATTCCAAAGCTTCTCCATGATGACCGCTTTCTCGGCTGGCGATACCTCCACTGGTCCCTGGGGAGTTTCCCGGAAAACCTGAAGGTCGAGTTCGGTCGGAGGGTACTTGAAGATCAGGGTCTCACCCACTTCCTCTTCAAGCTGCTTTTTTATCTCTTGTACTACGGCGTTGTCGCTGCCGGAAAGGATGAGGCTTTCCATCACCTCTCTGGCAATACGCTCCACCATCATGCCGCGTTTTACATCCGGAGGAACAGATTCTTCCTCCTCACCACGCAACAGACGCAACGCCTGATTATAGCGCGCCAGCCTGCGGGCGGTAACAAGCTGCTTGTCATATTTGAGCAGCATGTTTCGGATGTAAAACGACTTTACGCTCATAACGTTCTCCCCTCATATCCTTTATCGGAATCGAAGAGGAGAACTTTAGGTCCGGACGCAACTTTTTTTCATTTTTTTCTCTGAGGGGAGAACTGCGTCCAACCTCACCCACCTTTTCGGCTCTCCATGCAGAAAGTTTAGGGCTTGGATGAAGATATACCAACGCCCGCCCCACCCTTTGCGAAAAAACAGCAAACCTTGCTTCGCACCCGAAAATGCGAGATGAAGAACTGCCCGACGAACAGCACGAGCAAGATCGCTGCCTGACACAAGCAGTCACAGGCAGGCGCCTGCCAGCCCTATTTCCACTGCCGTGCTCCAGCGACCCGATTGGCCGCTGCCACCGCAGGCAAGCCGAGGCACCGGACCAACCGGATAATCAGCCAACCACAGAGTAGCCATTCACAGCAGAGCAGATATTTCCATGAGCCACCCAGTTTATACAGCCACTGTCCCCCTTATTCTTGCCTCCGGCTCACCGAGGCGGCGCGACTTCTTCACTGACCTTGGCCTTGCCTTCCGTGTCATTACCGCCCCCGATGCAGAACCTGCACCGGAACCCGGTGAAGATCCCTTTGCCTATGCGCGCCGTGCGGCACACGCCAAGACCATGCCTGTGGCCATGGATAATCCGGGCTGCTGCACCGTGGGCGCAGATACCATTGTTGTGCTGGGTAACGAGATAATGGGCAAGCCTGTGGATGATGCCCACGCGCTGGACATGCTCTCTCGGCTGGCAGGTGCCACGCACGAGGTCATTACAGGAGTCTGCATCGTGCTGCCGGACGGCCGTTCGATCAGCTTTGCCGTTTCCACCGCCGTAACCATGATCAGGCCGCCGCTGGAAGCACTCATTGCCTACATCCGCACCGGAGAACCCAATGACAAGGCTGGGGCCTACGCCATTCAGGGCATCGGGTCATTCCTCGTGGAACGCATAGACGGCTCATGGTCCAACGTAGTGGGGCTGCCTGTCACCAACGTGCTGGAAGCCCTTTCGGATACGGGCGTGATTGTCCCGGGACAGGTCTAGCCCTTCCTCCAAGCCGCTAGAACGGAGCACACAATGATCATCACCCCCGCAACACAACAGGACTATTCCGAACTGATCGCCATATGGGAAGCGTCCGTACGGGCTACCCATCATTTCCTGAACAATGCGGACATTGAATCTTTGCGTCCCCTCATTCTCGTTCAGTATTTCGATGCCGTCACCCTGCAATGCGCACGGAACGAACAAGGCACCATTCTGGGATTCTGCGGCGTGGCGGAAAACAAACTCGAAATGCTTTTTGTGCATCCCGATCATTTCGGCAAAGGCGTTGGAACGGCACTGTGCCGCCATGCAATGCAGAAAATGCACGTGACCGCTGTGGACGTGAACGAGCAGAACCCGAAAGCGACAGGCTTTTACAAGCACATGGGCTTTGTAATAACCGGCCGCTCCGCCGTGGACGGACAGAGCAACCCCTTTCCACTTCTTCACATGACGCAGGGATAAGGCTGCCTCACGCGCAAAACAACGCCCCCCTCCGCCCCATTCCCTGGCAGGCACTATCCTCCACCAGCCCCCTCTGTGCGATACCGACACGTTGTCTCTTTTCGTTGAACCGGAAGCAAAGCTGCAGTATAAAAAGCCAATCATTCTGGACAACTAAAAGAGAATAACGATAATCCGATGCATTTCATCCGCAACCTGCTGACATCCCTTCTGCTTCTGACTCTCGCGAGTGCGCTCCCTACAGCACTCCCGGTTCATGCTGCAGATCGCCCCGCGACGCGCATCGTATTATGGGAACATCTTTGGGATACCAGACAAAAGGTGGAACTCCTTCTCAACGCCACGGTGGCGGACTACGGCCCGTATGAGCTTGTACGAAGCGCAGACATGGAGCAGGGTCGCGCCGTCTATGAGCTGGAGCACAACAGAAGCCTTGACCTGCTGTGGTTGCCCTGTTCACTGGAACGCGAAAAGCGGCTGCTGCCCGTCTATATCTACATGGGCGGACGGGATATGGGCCACAGGATCTGCCTTATCAGAGAAGGTGACCAGCTTCTTTTCGACAACATCCGCTCGCTTGCAGACTGGAACGCATCCGGCCTTGTCATGGGAACCGGCGCGCACTGGGCAGATACGGAAATTCTGGAATTCAACGGCATGGCCGTTTCAAAGAACTCACTGGATGAAGCGCTCTACGACCAGCTTGAAACCCGCCGGTTCAACGCCTTTCCTCGCGGAATAGACCAAATTGCAGGTGCCATGCAGCGGCACGGACAAAATGGTAGAAAGCTCAACATCACCGTTGAGGAACGTCTGCTTTTTGTCTATCCGTTGCGGGAGATCATTTTCGTCAGCAGGAACAATCCGCAGCTCAGGCAGCGGCTTGAAGATGGCTACCGGCGGCTCGTGCAGTCAGGCGCGTGGCAAAAGCTCTTCCGGCAAAATCAGAGCAAGACTCCGTACAGGGAACTGCATCTGAAACAGCGCGTTGTCATACCGCTGAACAACCCGTTCCTGAGCAAGCAGGCGCTGCAAACTCCCATGTTCGACCGCGACCCGCTTGAGTAGCCCTGCCTGCTTCGAAGCGCTGCTTCCCGGCGCCCAAGCAGGGCTAGCGCGGAACCAGTTCAGAGCCAGTTCAGAGCCCGAGCAAAACCAGTCATACAAGCGGACAAGGTATTCCCGTGAACATCACCACCCCCGGCGCACTTTCCGCCACCCAGCATGAAGGCCTGGCCGCACTGCTTATCGACGTCATAAACGCAGGCGGCTCAGTCGGCTTTTTTGCCCCCCTGCAAAAGGAAACAGCCCTTGAATACTGGCGTCAGGTGGAAAAGGAAATGGAATCCGGCGTTACCCTGTTTGTTGCAGAAATGGACGGCGTCATTGTGGGCTCCGTACAGCTGGCGCCATCGCCCAAAGCCAACGGGCAGCACAGGGCGGAAGTGCGCAAACTCATCACCCACACCGGCTACCGCGGAAAAGGCATTGCATCGCGCCTCATGCAGGCGGTGGAAGAACACGCCCATGCATGCGGCAAAACCCTGCTGGTGCTGGATACCCACCTCGGCCGCCCTGCAGAAGCCATATATCAGCATCTGGGCTGGACCCGCGTAGGAGTCATTCCGGACTACGCCGCAGGCACGGATGGTTCCCTGCACGCCACAGTGGTGTTTTTCAAGCAGCTTGCGTAAGCGGCCTGCGCCCCACACAGATGCAGAAGCACACATAAAAGCGCCATGCGGAACTGCCGCATGGCGCTTTCTGCATAGCACAAAGTTCTTGCCGTCCCGATGCGGGCGCACATAAAAAAGCCACACGGTCACCCGCGTGGCTTTGAAAATTCATATTCCGTTCCGGCGGATTCAGGCCGCAGTACCTTCCGATAACTGCCTGCGGAAGGCAAAACCGTTCTTCCCGTCCCGCTTCACATCATACATGGCTTCATCGGCAACCTGCACCAGCTCTTCCAGCGATGCGCCGTCTTCGGGGACCAGCCCCACACCGACACTCACACCGACGGAGCACTCCTGCCCCTCTATGCACACTGCCGTGTTGATACTGTCTATAAGCTCCTGCAACAGGGCGGAAACCGCCTCACGCGAGGCCACATCCCGCAGCACTATCACGAACTCGTCACCGCCAAGGCGCACGACACAGTCCTTGGGAACACAGCGGGTAAGCTTTTCCGCCACCTTTTTCAGCAGCAGGTCGCCAACCTTGTGGCCGTATGTATCGTTGACCAGCTTGAAGCCGTCCAGATCGAGAAAACAGACGGCAAGCTGCCCGTCGTCCCTCTGGGATT
>JBKEAK010000024.1:0-1711 GCA_047972125.1 Halodesulfovibrio sp. | reverse complement strand
TTGAAGCGAAGATGTCCAGCGGTGAACTGCTTGCGGTCATCTCCACCAGTGCGCTGGAGCTGGGCATAGACATCGGCGCGCTCGACCTGTGCATTCTGGTGGGCTACCCCGGCACGGTCATGGCGACCATGCAGCGAGGCGGTCGTGTGGGCCGTGCCACGCAGGAAAGCGCCGTGGTGCTGGTGGCGGGCGAGGATGCGCTGGACCAGTATTTCATGCGGCACCCGCAGGACTTTTTTGAACGCCCCGCCGAGCATGCGGTGCTGAATCCGCACAATCCGGTGATCCTGAAACGGCATCTGGAATGCGCGGCGGCGGAACTGAGCCTGCGACCGGCGGAACCGTGGCTGCAGGCGCAGGACGTGCAGAGCGCCATCCATGAACTTGAGATGGAAGGCCTGCTGTTGCGCGATGCGGACGACACCGCCATATTTGCCGCACGCAAACGGCCACAGCGCCATGTGGACCTGCGCGGTGCGGGCAACAGCTTTCATATCCAGACCACGGACGGTACGGTCATCGGCAGCGTGGACGGCATAAAGGCCCTGCGTGAAACCCACCCCGGTGCGGTGTATCTGCACAAGGGCACCACATGGACCGTAACCTCACTGGACCTTGAAACCCGCACGGCCCGCGTGGCCGAAGACAAGGTGGACTATTACACCCGCGTGCGCGGCAACAAGGATACCGAAATTCTGGAAGTGCTGGACCAGAAGGTGGTGTGGGGCACCCGCATCTGCCTCGGCAAGCTGCGTGTTACCGAATATATCAGCGGGTACGAACGCCGCAGCGTGCGCGGTGGCGGCAACCTGCTCGGCATCATCCCGCTGGACCTGCCGCCGCAGGTTTTCGAGACCGAAGGCCTGTGGTTCGAGATACCCATGGACGTGCAGCGCGCCATGGAAGACGCCTTCATGCACTTCATGGGTTCCATCCACGCCATAGAGCACGCGGCCATAGGCATTCTGCCCCTGCTGGTCATGACAGACCGCAACGACCTTGGCGGCATATCCACCCCCATGCACGCGCAGGTGGGCAAGCCTGCGGTGTTCATCTACGACGGCATGCCCGGAGGCGCTGGACTGACCAGACTGGCCTTTGAACGGGCGCAGGACATGTTTGAGCGTACGCTTGCGGTTATCCGCGACTGCGGCTGCGAACTGGGCTGCCCTTCGTGCGTGCACTCACCCAAGTGCGGGTCCGGCAACCGGCCCATAGACAAGGCCGGAGCCCTTGATCTGCTGCTGCGTCTCGGTTCCCGCGATGCCGCAGCTGATGAACAGTTACGCGAACAATTCGTATTACAACCTGTCAGTCAAAATAATGGGCAAACCAGCGGGCAATTCAGCGGGCAATCCAGACCTGCGCAGTTTGAACTCACCGCACAGTCTGCCTCTGTCCTGCCAGAGAACCCTGACATGGCAACGTTTCCTGCCAAGTTTACGCCCGCTGGCGGGATAGAAGCTACCAGACAAAGCGAATCGTTACATCCCCCCCAGCCCGCCGGAGGCATGCCTTTGGCTTCACCCTCATCGTCTGCCGACTCCCTTTCCGTTCCGAAATTCACCCCTGCCCGCTATGCGGTGCTGGACGTGGAAACCCAGCTTTCCGCGCAGGAAGTCGGCGGCTGGAACCGTGCCGAGCGCATGCGCGTGAGTGTTGCGGTTCTCTACGATTCCGCAACGGATGCCTTTACCGCCTACACGGAAGA
>JBKEAK010000023.1:0-3326 GCA_047972125.1 Halodesulfovibrio sp. | reverse complement strand
CTGTAATGGCTGGTTAGTCCCACATACGGAGTAAGTTATGGAAACGAAAACAGAAGTGAAGCTTCACGAAGAAATCGAGAAGATGGAATACGAACCTCTGGATCCCGTTGAACTCAAGCTCGTGCACTGGAGCTGGGGCATCGGCGTGGTTCTGCTGGTTGTGCTCTTTGTTATCAGCAAGTTTGTCATGACCACGCACTAGGCGCGGCTGACGGGTATTGAATGAACGCCGGGGAAGGAAACTTCCCCGGCGTTCTTGTGTACAGCAACTGCAAAGGAATTGTATTGTGCTTGCATATCCGCACATGGATAGGCACAATGCGGAGCACACCTGTATATGAATGTCATGCGTTGTTACGCTGCGCAACTGTTTGTCCGACCCTTGTCGGCAAAATTGTGTGAAGGATAAGCCCATGCCGCACTATCATCTGCGCTTTATGAAAGGCCCCAATTATACGCTTAATCTGGAATTTGAGGCCGTTGTGGAGGCCTCTTCTTTTGAAGACGCCCTGAAGCCGCATACTGACTGGCCCATAACCGAGAGTTATGACCACGCCACGGCAACAGCCTGGAATCCCGGCACATGCATGTATTATCAAGAAATGTGGGAAGCTGCCCTGATGCCGGAAGGGGAGAGCAGGTAATGCCCCCGCGTTTTGTCGTCAGCGCCTGTCTGTCTGGCGAACGCTGCCGTTATGACGGCGGCGACAACACCTGTGCGCTTGTGGTGCGCCTGGTGGAAGAGGGCAAGGCACTGCCCACCTGTCCGGAAGTTCTGGGTGGGCTGCAAACGCCTCGTAGCCCTTGCGAGCGCCTTGGCGACCGTGTTGTGAACCGGGACGGTCAGGATGTGACAGCTTTTTTTGAACGCGGGGCTGCTCTTGCGGTGGAATTTGCCCGCAAAAATGGCTGTACAGCCGCTATTGTAAAAAGCCGTTCACCGTCTTGCGGGTATGACCGCATTTATGACGGCAGCTTTAGCCATACGTTTTGCTCTGGTGATGGCGTGTGGGCCGAAAAACTGCGGGCAGAGGGGTTTGAGCTTTTCAGCGAAGAATCGCTGCCTCAAGAATTCTGAGCCGAATTTCGCACCACAGCGCTCAAGCGAAGCGGGCGTGCTGCCGGATAGTTCCGATAGCGCGCCCGCTTTGTTGTGAACTTGATGAATATATACTGTGGCAGTGCGCATCACGCAGAGGAGCAGGCGAGCATTTGCAGATCTGTTGCTCCTGGCAGAGCGACAGAGTCCGCAGTGAATCAACATTGTGTCGCGGCTATGCGCAGCAGCGACCGCGCGCTGATTAGGCGGTGGGGCTTGCAGTTGTGATGCCGCGTTCTGCAAGAGCAGCCACAACCTTGGTGCAAAATTCCGGCAGCAGTTTTTGGGCATCAGGGGTCAGCCCCACCTGCATGGTATGGTAGTCAAAGGGCTGAAGGCCAAAAACCACGGCCTCCACTTCGTGCCCAGCCATGCTGCAGGTTACCAGCGTATCCAGCAGGTCTGTCTGATGCATGGAGTCGCGGAAGCTCAGGCTCTTGCGCAGGTCTTCGCCTTCCAGCATGTATATGGTGCCGGGTTTCTCCGGCCCGAGTACCACGTCAAGAACCACGAGGCTGTCGCATTCCATTAGTTCTGTCATCAGCATCAGGCCCTGGGTGCCGCCGTCTTCAAGACGGACATTTTCGGGCCAGGTGTAGTTGGCCTGAAGGTATTCTACGGCGCGTACGCCAAAGCCCTCGTCTGTCAGCAGAATGTTGCCGACGCCCATAATCAGTATTCGTTTCTCTTCCACGTTGGCGCTCTCATGTGGGGGTTGCTGCCAGCTGTGCAAGGCACCCCTGTGGATGCAATGCCGCATATCTGTACAGTATGCCAAAATATTTTTCTGTGGTCTATTCTATCTGCGCGTTGCAGTGCCGCATTTTTACGGCGATATCTCCGTGTTTTGGCTAATCAAAAAGGGCGGGGTAAAACCCCGCCCTCTATCAATGCAGATTCAATATGCTGTTACAGCACCTTGAACTTGTGCACTTCGTTGGTTTCTCCATCGATAACATGCACGGCGCAGGCAATGCAGGGGTCGAAGGAGTGGATAGTGCGCAGGATTTCCACCGGGCGCTTGGGATCGGCAACAGGGGTGCCGATAAGAGCCTGTTCGGCAGCGCCCATAACGCCCTTGGCGTCGCGGGGTCCGAGGTTCCAGGTGGTGGGCACGACAAGCTGGAAGTTGCCGATTTTGCCTTCTTCAATGCGGATCCAGTGCGAAAGACCGCCACGGGGGGCATCCAGGAAGCCCACGCCCTTGGCATTGGCAGGAACGGCGTAATCTTCGACGATCTGCTTGTCTTTGGCAATGTTGTTTTCAAACTCGTTGAGCCAGTTTTCGGTCTGCTGGGCGATAACCAGGGTCTGGATACCGCGGGCAGCCGTACGGCCCAAGGTCGAGAACAGGGCTTCGGGGCCAACGTTCAAGGCCTTCAGCACGCCGTCAACAGCGGGCTTGATGGTCTTGTGGTTCTGACCATAGGCAACCAGCACCTGAGCGAGGGGGCCGGTTTCCACAGACTGACCCGCGTAACGGGGAGCCTTGAGCCAGGAGTAACGGTCGGTGTCGCCCATCTTGGTGAAGGCGGGTTTGGTTTCGCCTTCGTAGGGGGTGCGGGCCTTGTCGCCTTCATACCAGCTGTGGCGCACGTGTTCTTCGATCTTGGTGGGATCAAAGGGCTGCACCGAGCCGATCTTGCGGTCATAAATGACGCCGGGCTTGTACCAACGGCTGTTGAGGTCGCGTTCGCCGCCAGCAGCGGGGAATTCGCCAAAAGCCATGAAGTTGCTGGTGCCGCCAAGAGCCGCCCAATCCTTGTACTGACCGGCAACCATGAGCAGGTCGGGAATGTAGACCTGTTCAATGAAGGTGCGGGCCTTCTTGTACAATTCGCGGAATTCCTTGAGGCGTTTGGGCGTCAAGGCTTCGTAGCAGGTCACGCCGCCAGCGACGGTGAACTGGGTGTGCGGGTTTTTGGCGCCGAACACAGCCATGCCCTTGGCAATTTCCACCTGGGCGCGCAGGGCTTCCAGATAGTGGGCGGTGGCAACCAGGTTGGCTTCGGGCTCAAGGTAGTAGCTCGGGTGACCACCCAGGAAGTAGGCGTTGGTGAAGGGGCCAAGCTGACCGCTTTCAATAAAGGTCTTCAGTTTGGCCTGCACGGCGGCAAAGTCTTCTGCCTTGGCAGGACGCGGCGAAATGGACTGGGCCAGCTTGGCTGCCTTGGCGGGATCGGCCTGCAGGGCGTTGGCCACGTCCACAAAGTCGAGGGCGTGCAGG
>JBKEAK010000022.1:0-54038 GCA_047972125.1 Halodesulfovibrio sp. | reverse complement strand
TTCCGTGTTTGCGGGTCTGGTTCATTGCATTCTCCTTTCGTTGTTACAGATAATGAACACATCACCCGCAAGCATACGCGCAGATTGAAACGCAATTCCACAGTAACGCGACTGAGTTCCCATGGCTTTATGACAAAAAAGCCCCCGTCCTTGCGGACGGGGGCTTCGTATTCTCAGTTATGAGGCTCGGTTGTACTAATCCTGCTTCACTTCGCGCAGACGCAGGCTCAGGTCGCGCAACTGGCGTGCGGAGACTTCGGAAGGTGCATCGGTGAGCAGACAGGTTGCCTTCTGGGTTTTGGGGAAGGCAATAACGTCACGGATGGACTGGGAGCCGGTGAGCAGCATGACCAGACGGTCCATGCCGAAGGCGATGCCGCCGTGGGGCGGTGCGCCGTATTCGAAGGCTTCCATGAGGAATCCGAACTGCTTGTTTGCCTCTTCCTTAGTAAAGCCGAGCGCGTCGAACATGTATTCCTGCTGTGCGCGGTTATGGATGCGGATGGAGCCGCCACCGATTTCGCTGCCGTTCAGCACGAGGTCGTACGCACGGGCCTTAACCTTGGCCGGATCTTCCTTCATCAGGGCTTCCTGACCAACCTGCACGGCGGTGAAGGGGTGGTGGCAGGCAACGTAACGCTTTTCGTCCGCGTCGTATTCGAACAGCGGGAAGTCGGTCACCCACAGGAAGTTGAAGGTGTTCTCGGGGATGAGGTTGAAGCGCTTTGCCACTTCCAGACGCAGGTTGCCCAGCGCGCTGTTGCACATATCCGGTGCACCGGCCTGGAAGAAGATGATGTCGCCCACTTCAAGGCCAAGGGTCTCGGTCAGGTTCTGCTTCTCGGCATCGGACAGGAACTTGGCAAAGGGAGACTGCCATTCGTCGGCCTTGATCTTGATCCATGCCAGACCCTGTGCGCCGTAAATCTTCACGAACTCGGTGAAGACGTCGATTTCCTTGCGGGAAAGCTCGCCGCCTGCGGGTACGCGCATGGCCTTGACCATCTCTGCCTTGGCAAACACCTTGAACTCGGATTCGCGGAAGATGGAGGTCACTTCCTTCAGCTTCAGGTCGAAACGGGTATCGGGCTTGTCCACGCCGTAATCGGCCATGGCCTGATCGTAGGTCATGCGCACGAAGGGAGCAGTAAGTTCCACGTCGAGGCAGTCCTTGAACACGCGGCTCACAAGGCCTTCAGCCATGGTCTGCACCTGCAGCTCATCCACGAAGCTCATTTCGATATCGATCTGGGTGAATTCCGGCTGACGGTCGGCACGCAGGTCTTCGTCACGGAAGCAGCGCACGATCTGGTAGTAGCGGTCCATGCCGGAAACCATGAGCAGCTGCTTGAAAATCTGGGGAGACTGCGGCAGCGCGTAGAACATGCCCTGATTCACGCGGCTGGGCACGAGGAAGTCGCGCGCACCTTCAGGGGTGGACTTGGTCAGGCAGGGGGTTTCCACTTCAAGGAAGTTCAGTTCGTCCAGATAGCGGCGCACGGACTGAGCGGCGCGGTTGCGCAGAATGAAGTTTCTGGCCAGCTTGGGGCGGCGCAGGTCGAGATAGCGGTATTCAAGGCGCAGGTTCTCGGAAGCATCCACGCGGTCTTCAATCTGGAAAGGGGTGGTCTTGGCGGTGTTCAGCAGCTTCCATTCGGAAACATACACTTCCACTTCGCCGGTCACCATGGTGGCGTTGGTCATGCCATCGGGGCGATGACGCACAACACCCTTTATTGCCAGCACGTATTCCGTGCGCAGAATGTGCGCGGTCTTGTGCGCATCAGCATTGAAATCGGGGCTGAAAACCACCTGCGTCAGCCCGGCGCGGTCGCGGAGGTCGATGAAGATGAGACCGCCGTGGTCACGACGGAACTGCACCCAGCCCATAAGGCAGACTTCCGCGCCGATATTATTGGCATTCAGCTCGCAGCAATTGTGGGTGCGAACCCAATTACCAAGGGGCTCTATGTACTGCTGGTGTTCCTGCTGAATATCCAAAATCTGGTCGCTCATTGTCATATCCTCATGACGTGCGGACAGTCTGTCCTGTAAGATGTTTATGGTGTTGTGATTATTTAAATATGTTCAACAATGTCGGCCATGGGCACGGAAACCTGCTCGCCGGAGGCCATGTCCTTGACCACGACGGTGCTGTTCGCCAGCTCGTCGCCGCCGAGAATGAGCACCTTGCGGGCGTTCTTGCGGCTGGCCTGACGCATCTGCGCCTTCATGGACTTGGCGGCAAAGGCGAGTTCGCCCACCTTGCCTGCTTCGCGCAGCGCCTGTGCGAGCATGAGCGCAACTTCAAGGCCGTTTTCGTCCAGCACGGCGATGTAGAAGTCGGGCTGTGCTGCGGCGCGTTCGCCCAGCATGAGCGCAAGACGTTCCATACCGCAGGCAAAGCCGATGCCGGGCACGTCGGGACCGCCGAGCTGCTTGATGAGACCGTCGTAGCGGCCGCCACCGGCAACGGAAGCCTGAGCCCCGATGGAGCCGGAAACAACTTCAAAAGTCGTGCGGTTGTAGTAGTCCAGTCCGCGTACAAGGCGCACGTTCTGGATGTAGGGGATGCCTGCACGGTCGAGCACGCTCAGCACCTTGGCGTGGTGGTCGGCGCATTCGGGGCAGTTGTGCTCCAGAATGGTGGGCGCATCCTTCGTCAGCTCCTTGCAGGCGGGCACTTTGCAGTCCAGCACGCGCAGGGGGTTGGTATCCATGCGGCGGCGGCAGTCTTCGCACAGGGCAGAGGTGTCCAGCTTGGCAAAGAAGGCCTTGAGCGCTTCGTTGTATTTGGGGCGGCACTCACGGCAGCCGAGGGAGTTGATCTCCAGCGACAGGTCGGTAAGGCCAATGCGGGTGAGGAAGGTCATCAGCATGAGGATGACTTCAGCGTCCGCGTGGGGCTCAACCGGTCCGAGGCACTCGCAGTTGATCTGATGGAACTGGCGCATACGGCCCTTCTGGGGGCGTTCGTAACGGAACATGGGGCCGAAGGTGAAGAGCTTGGCCACCTGTTCCTGCGCATGCATGTTGGCTTCGATGTAGGCGCGCATGACGCCTGCGGTGGCTTCCGGACGCATGGTCAGGGAGCGGCCCTTGCGGTCGTCGAAGGTATACATTTCCTTCTGCACCACGTCGGTTTCGTCACCGATGGAACGCTTGAACAGTTCGGTGCGCTCCAGAATGGGGGTGCGCAGTTCCGTGTAGCCGAAGCTGCCGAAAACCTCGCGGCCGATACCTTCCATGAAGGTGAAGGCATCGCTGTCCGGCGTGAACATGTCGGCAAAACCCTTGATCTTTTGTACGCTGCTCATGTCGCTATCTCGAAGCTTGGTCTGCCGTTGCCTTCACCCGGCAAATGCTGGGGGTGAATGCGGTCCGGCGGGCGGTTGGCGCGTGCTGTCAGGCTTGTGGCCGCAGCATCGCGCAGAAACAGCACTGAATAGTCCAACAGCCGCTAATTGTCAAAACTGTAAACGCCTGCCAGATGCCCTGAAAGAATTCCCCGGAATTGCAGAAGAAGTATCCCCATTGCAACTGCATCCGCGCAGGCTGCTGAGTTGTGGCAGAGCGCAGTGCCTGCAAGGGCCCTGCGCCATAGCCGGAGCGGCGGCACGAAGAGGACTGGCTGCTGGCAGCTGAAAAACAGGGAATTGGTAGGCACTGAAGCCCATAAAAAATGTGCAAATTGTCTCAAATGAGACAGCTTATAGCGCTGTGTTATGTTAATGGGGCTGGTTGAGTAAACACTTCATATTGAGAGTGTATGTCCCTTTTCAGGTAGTGCACAACTGTTCTTTTGCGGTTCGGCAACGTCCTGTCATTCATTCAGGTCCGTTTTATCATGGAGCACTTCTGTGCGGCAACTCAGCCGGGGGGCTGACAGGTGCTCCGCAGCAGGTCCTTGCCGGAGCGGCATCAACGCCGGTGTGTTGTACATGCTGGTGCAGGTGCCGCAGACGATTCCATATAACTGTCTATTGGAGAAACACAAATGAAACTCAATTTGGCAGGCAGATTTCTGCTCCCTACGCTGACCATTCTCATTTTGGGGATGGGTGGGTCTTCCTGGCTTACCCAGTATTATTCCGAAAAGGCTGTCATGCAGGTCGTGGGAGACCAGAGCAGGCAGGTGGTTGGTTCCCTGTCCGATTTGATCGCCATGTGGATCGAAGAGGCGCAGGTTGACCTCAAGGTGCAGGCGGAGAATCCCGAGTTGCAGGAATTTCTTGCGGGCGTGGGCGACGAGCAGAGCGTGAACGCCGTGCTGGATCACGTCAAATCCCTGTATGCCGATTTTGATGCCGTGAAGCTGACCAACGCGCAGGGGCTGGTCATCGCCGGCACCAATGCGGATGAAATAGGCAGGCTGAACGCAGGGGAGCGTGATTATTTTCAGGGTGCCATGCGTGGCGATGTGGCGGTATCCGGCGCGCTGCGCAGCATGTATACCGGCAACCTTGTGTTCGTGGTGGCAGCGCCCGTGCGGGTGAATGGGCGTATTTCCGGCACGTTGCTCGCCACGATGAAGCTCTCCGAATTTTCCGAAGCGTTTGTGGAGCCTGTTTCCATTGCGAAAGAAGGCTATGCCTTCATCGTGGACAAGCAGGGCGAGATTATGGCCCACAAGAACAGTGACAAGATCATGGCCGTGATATCCGGAAATGACTGGGGGCAGAAAATGCTCTCTGAAGGGACCGGCTCTCTCCGGTACGAAGATGACGGGGAATGGAAAGAAGTCGTATTCCAGAGAGAGCCGACCACCGGATGGATAGTGGCGGTTGAGGCGCATGTGCATGATATCTATGAGCCTGCGTATGAGCTTGTAACCATAACGCGGATTATCTCTGTTGTGGTGGCCTTGCTTGTAGGTGGGGTTATCTGGCTTATCGTGCGACCCATCGTCGGCAACATTCGCGAGAGCGTGAACTATGCTGCGGCCGTGGCGGATGGGGACTTTAACCGCGAACTGCACGTGCAGCGCAGCGATGAAATTGGTGTTCTGGCCAATGCCCTGCGCAGCATGGTGGGCAATCTCAAGGAAATGGTTGCCACGGCCGAAGGCAAGACCGCCGAAGCCGAAGAGCAGACCCGCAAGGCCAACGATGCCATGAAGGAAGCCGAAGAGGCCCGTCTGGCAGCGGAAGCGGCCAAGCGCGAAGGCATGCTGCAGGCGGCCGGTCAGCTTGAGCATATCGTGCTGGCGCTGTCTTCTGCCGCTGAGGAACTATCCGCGCAGGTGGACGAAGCCAGCAGGGGCAGTGAGATTCAGCGTGCCCGCACTGCCGAGGCTGCAACCGCCATTGAAGAGATGAATGCCACCGTGCTTGAAGTGGCCCGCAATGCTGCCCGCGCCGCTGACAGTGCGGAAGATGCCCGCAAGGATGCGGAAGTGGGCTTTGGCGTGGTAGGTACGGTTATCGAGGCCATTTCCGAAGTGAACAGCAGGGCGGAAGCGCTGAAGGAAGGCCTGCACGGCCTTGGTGTGCATGCCGAGGGCATAGGCAGGATAATGACCGTTATCACGGATATTGCCGACCAGACCAACCTGCTGGCGCTTAACGCGGCCATTGAAGCTGCTCGCGCAGGTGATGCCGGTCGTGGTTTTGCCGTGGTTGCGGACGAGGTGCGCAAGCTTGCGGAAAAGACCATGCAGGCCACCAAGGAAGTGGGCGACGCCATCAAGGCCATCCAGCAGGGGGCCCGCGATAATATAGTGAATATGGACAGCGCCGGAGAAGCTGTTGTGCGGTCCACCGAGCTTGCCGGTCGCGCGGGCGATTCGCTCGAAGCCATTCAGGGCGTTGCGGTCAGCACGGCAGATCAGGTGCGTTCCATTGCCACGGCATCGGAGCAGCAGTCCGCCGCCAGCGAGCAGATAGCCCGCAGTGCCGAAGAGATTAACCGCATCGCAGGCGAAACCTCGCAGGTGATGGTTGAATCCGGCAAGGCCGTGAACGAAGTGGCCCGCATGGCGCATACGCTGCAGAGTATTGTGGAGCAGCTCAAGCAGGCATAGCGCGGTTGTTCGAATACAAAGCCATTTATGGCGTTTTTCGGCTCCACCGGGCAGGAACCTTACGTTCCTGCATCTCGTATAAGCGATGAAGATTCGTTTTTGGCCCCCCAGTTCCGGCTTAACGGAAATATGGTTTTACTGAAAACGAGGGTTTGTCATGAACCTGAAGCCCCCTCCTGCGAGGGGGCTTTTCTTATGCGGGCTGACCTGTGGGGGCTATGCTGGCGCACAAAATACCAAGGGCCCGCTCCATGTGGAGCGGGCCCTCAGCACTTTGCCCTTGTCCGGTTCCGAAACGGAATGGCTATTCCGCGCGGAATTCTCCGCTCTTGCCACCGGCCTTGTAGACGAGGCGGCAGTCGCGGATGACAATATCTTTCTGTACGGCTTTGCACATGTCGTAGATGGTCATGGCGGCTGTCTGGGCGGCGACAAGCGCTTCCATCTCCACGCCGGTCTGGCCGGTCGTGCGTGCTTCGGCCTCTATGTGAATCTGGCAGGTTTCATCCTGAATGGAGAACCGCACATCCACATAGCTGAGGACCAGGGGATGGCAGAGGGGGATGAGTTCCCACGTGCGCTTGGCTGCGAGAATGCCCGCAACCTTGGCGGTGGTGAGCACGTCGCCCTTGGGCAGGGCCTGCCGCTTGAGCAGGTCCAGCGTGTTGGGAGAAACTTCAACCACCGTGCGCACTATGGCTACGCGGCGGGTGTCGTTCTTGTGGCCCACATCAACCATGGTGATGGAGCCGTCCGCGCTCATGTGGGAAAAATCCTGATCGCTCATGCTAGTCCACTCCCATGGCCTTGCCGACTTTCTTGAACAGGTTCTTTGCCTTGGTCATGGGCTTGTCTTCCTCAAGTTGGGCAAATTCGCGCAGCAGTTCTTCCTGCCGCTTGCTCAGCTTGGTGGGCGTCTTGACCTCAATCTCCACGAGCAGATCGCCGTTGGAACCGTAGCCCAGCGAGGGCAGACCGTAATCGTGCATGCGGAAGATCTCGCCGTTCTGGGTGCCCTTGGGAATCTCCACCGTGATGGGATCGTCAAGGGTGGGCACTTCTATGCGGTCGCCAAGAGCGGCCTGCACGAAGGAGATCTCACGGGTCACGATGAGGTCCTGTCCGTGACGGCGGAAGGTCTTGTCCTGCTCCACGGTGATGACCACATACAGGTCGCCGGGAGGCCCGCCATGAATGCCGGGTTCCCCTTCACCGCGCAGGCGCAGCCTGTTGCCGGAATCAACACCGGCAGGGATGCGCACGGAAAGTTCCTTGGTCTCCTGCACTATGCCCGCGCCACGACAGCGGGGACAGGGATTGGAGATGATCTGGCCGGTGCCGCTGCAGGCGTGGCAGGGCATGGAGATGGAGAAAGGACCCTGACTCTGGCGTACCTGACCGCGACCGTTACAGCGCGTGCAGGTTTCCGGATTGGTACCGGGTGCTGCGCCGGTGCCTTCGCACTCGGGGCAGGTGACCCGCTTGGGGATCTTCAGGGTGACTTCGTCGCCCTTTGCCGCCTGCCGGAAGCTGATGTTCAGGTTGTAACGCAGGTCTGCTCCCGCCTGAGCGCGGGGGCCTCTTGCTGCGCCGCCCATGGAAAAGCCGAACAGGTCGCCGAAGATGTCGCCAAACTGGCTGAAAATGTCTTCTGCGCTGTGGAAGCCGCCACCGCCGAAGCCGTTGCCGCTGACTCCCGCGTGTCCGAACTTGTCGTAGCGTTGGCGCTTGTCGGCGTCGCGCAGGACATCATATGCTTCCGCCGCTTCCTTGAACAAAGCTTCGGCCTCCGGGTTATCCGGATTGCGGTCCGGATGGAACTCCATGGCCTTTTTGCGGTAGGCTTTCTTGATCTCGTCTTGCGATGCGCTTCGGCTTACGCCCAGCACTTCGTAGTAGTCACGCTGGCTCATAATTCCCTGTTACTCGGCGGTCTTGGTTTCTTCGGAAGTGTACCAGTCCATGTTGTCGGGCAGAACCTTGCCTGCGGCGATTTCGCGCAGTGCGGTTACAACTTCCTTGTTCTTGCTGTCCACGAGGGGCTTGTAGCCTTCGCGGAACTGCTGAACGCGCTTGATAGCCATCTGAACCAGCAGGAAGCGGTTGCCGATACGCTTCTGGCAATCTTCTACGGTAATACGGGCCATGTTTGACTCCTTGTATTGAAATGAACGGAAGTGTTCTTCCGTTGTTCTCTTGTGTGTTCCGCTAGAGTGCGGGCAGCCTGCTCATGAGATCGTCAAGCAGCAGGCGTTCTGCCGGAAACCAGATATCTTCGCCTTCAACCTGTATCCAGCACCGACCGGATGAAACCGGATCGGAAAAAAAGCTTACCATGGCAAGGGGGTGCTGCTCGGGACCTATAAATTCCCATGTGAGCAGGTTGCGGGCTCCTCCGGGCAGTTCTTTGCGCGGTGCGTCTATGAACTGCAGCGAGCCGAGCCGCCACATGATCACGTCGAGCCCTGTCAGCTCCTTGCCTGTTGCCCCGTCATGCCAGCCGTCTGCGGCGCGCAGGGCAGTGTATTCGCGGACCTTGCCGTTCTGTCGCATGGTGAAGCGCTGCTCTTCGGTCTGGCTCAGGTCCACTTCCAGCACCGGCCTTTCGCGCAGTGCAAAGGCAGATGCGTTGAGCTTGTCCACCAGTTCCGATTCCACCGCCACGGGCACGCTCTGGCGTGAAAGGCGGCAGAAAAAGACCTTGCCGTCCGATCCGTCATGATACAGCTCTATGGTTTCCGGAACCGATGCTTTCTTGGTCCAAACGGAAATCTTGAGCGAACGGGGCGGCAAGGCGGCCGGCGGTTCCGCGGTCACGCTTCTTGCGCGGGCATTGACCAGCGTGTGCAGATACAACCCGGTCTTTGCCTGTGCCACGGAATGCCTTGTCAGCTGTTCCGGGGCGGTAAATACGAACATGTCACCCTTGCGGGAAATCTCCCATACGCCTGTTCCCGGCCCTTCCGCACTTATGCGCGTAATGGCCTCGGGCTCGGTAACACTCACAAGGCGCAGGTCGTGAAAAAACGATCCGGGCTTGCCGAAAAGGTTTCTGTACTGGTTGGTCACCAGTACCACCTGGTCGCCCTGCAGAGAGCTTCGTGCGTACACGGTTCCGTGCGCCGGGCCGTCTGCACCTATGACAATGCCCCAGACCTCTTTGCCCGTTAGGGTAATGCTGGTGTTGTCGTTGTCCAGACCGAAGGTGCTCTTTTCACGTCTCGTGAACCGGCCAACGTGAGAAACCGGCGGCGTGTGGCCTATGGTATCCAGCAGGCCCTGCAATCGTGCTTCGCTGGCGCGGATGGGTGCCGTGCCGTTGGAGGGCATGATGAACCAGCCGTCTGCGGTGCGGTTGAACAGGGAATTGCCCGCCGGCGACTTGAGTTCTATGCGCGTAAGCGATTTCAGGCTCAGACTGGGCCATGTGGGGTCGCCTATGAGTATGACCCCTCGCTTCGTCCATTGGTGGATTCCCAGCCCCAGTCCGGTTGCGAGGATCAGCAGGGCCAGCAATATGGCAATGCGTCGCTTCATATATTGTATGCAGGCCTGTCGCCGTTGCTGTTTCCGGCATGTGCGCGGAAAAAGCTGTCGGTGGCCGTTGCCGGTGAGCCGATGGTAATGTGCCGCATCTGCCGTAGAAAAACAAAAAGCGCCTTGGTCCGAAGGGAATGGTTCCTGATTGACAAGGCAGCAATATTCATAGTGCGTCCGGACCGTTATGACACGTTATGCATCTGTTATATACAGATACCGTGCCTGCGTGAAGTGTGTTCCGCATCCTGAGCCATAAAGACTTTGGAGCAACGGGTCGAAAAATAACAACAGGTTAAAAGGACGCAACATGCCAAGCTGCGCAGCATACTCTTGCGGCGATTCGGTGTCAAGAAACTGGGCTGTTCTTTTCCTTGTGAGCGGTTGCGTACCGGCGTGAAGAAGGGTATGCGACCGCATCGATGCAATGGACCGGCAGAGAAAAGCGGCGCAGACAGCCGCTTGCCGTCCGGCGCATTGACCAAGATTTTTGCGAAGAGGAACGAAAATGGCGCGGGAAAAACTGTCATACGCACAAAAACAGTGCATCAGCAGCGCGGGCAAGCTCATGCAGTCCACGCAGATGATCCATCCGGGAGCGAGGATAGGCGTTGCCATGTCCGGCGGCATGGACAGCTGGGTGCTCATGCAGACCCTGCTGCACAGGCGCAGGATTGTGCCGTTCACCTTCGAGATCATGGCGCTGCACCTGAACCCCGGTTTTGATCCCGAGAGCCATGCGCCTCTTGTGCCGTGGCTGCAGGAGCGGGGCATTCCCTATCATGTGGAAGTAACCGACCACGGCGCGCGCGGGCATTCGCCCGAGAACAGGAACAACTCCCCCTGTTTCTACTGCGCCATGCTGCGCCGCACGCGCCTTTTCGAGCTTTGCCGCGACTACAATCTCACCCACCTTGCCTTCGGGCACAATGCGGACGACCTTGTGGGCACCTTCTTCATGAACCTGTACGAAGGTGGCAGCGTGCGTGGCATGTCCATAAAGGAAGCCTTTTTCGGCGGGCGTCTCATGGTCATACGTCCGCTCATGCTGGTGGAAAAGTCTGTCATCAACCGGTGCGTGCGCCAATGGGAGCTGCCGCTCTGGAGCAACCCCTGTCCTTCCGCCTTCGATTCACGTCGCAAAGAGGTCATGGACGACTTCTGGGAGATGGCTTCTCGCAACAAGGGGCTAAGGCAGAATGTTTTCAATGCCTTGACCCGTTGGCAGCTGGGCTTGACACTGGATGGCAAAGCAAAGTAAAGAAGCGGAGAATTGGTTGAGGATTGTCCTTGCTTTAGGGCTTTGTATTTCCTGACGGAATTGCGGAGAAAGGCGAAGCGGAAGAATGCTGTTTAGCAAGTATCACATAGTTATCTTTAGAGAAAACGAAGGCCATTGCAAAAAACTGTTTTTGCGTGGCTGGCTATGTGTTCTGGCACTCGGCATCTTTTTGACCGTTGCTGCCGGGAACGTTGTTTTCTGGAAATATTACACCAGCTACCAGAAGCTCAGTCAGGAATTTGCCGCGGCCGAAAAGACCGTGGAAGAGCAGAACAACCAGATTCTCAGCATGGCGAACAAGCTGAAGAACGTGCAGAACGAACTGCAGCGTATTCAGCAGTTCGACTCCAAGCTGCGCGTCATGATCAATCTGGACAAGGATCAGGGCGACACGGCTGCTGCCATGGGCGGTTCCCGCTCCAAGGACTTCTCCGAAAGCTATCTTCCCATTCACCGTCAGGAGCTGCTTGCACGCAAGATGCACAGCTTCCTCAACCAGCTGAACACCGAAGTCCGGCTTGAGGAAGTGCAGCAGCAGGAGCTGATGCAGCGTTTCCGCGAAAACCGCGAACTGCTGGCATCCACCCCCTCCATCTGGCCGACCGAGGGCTGGGTTTCCTCCCCCTTCGGCATGCGCCGCTCTCCGTTCACCGGACGTCGTGAATTCCACAAGGGTATCGATATCACCAACCGCAAGGGTACGCCGATCTATTCATCTGCCAAGGGCGTGGTTTCCTTTGCCGGTGTGGACGGCGGCTACGGCAACGTGGTTGTCGTGAGCCATGGCGACGGCATTGATACCCGTTTTGCCCACATGCAGCGTTTTGTGGTGAAGGCCGGACAGAGCGTCACCCGTGGTGAACTCATCGGCTACATCGGCAACACCGGGCGTTCCACCGGACCGCACCTGCACTATGAAGTGCGTGTGAGCGGTGTGTGCGTGAACCCCATGCGCTACATCCTGAACTAGAAAAAATTTCTTCCTAGGCATGTTGAAGCCCCCGTCAGATAACTCTGGCGGGGGCTTCAGCTCTTTTTGAAAAGGGAGGGCGGGAAACTAGACGCCTTCGTCGGCAGCCAGTTCTCCCACAACGGAAGAGAGCAGCGCGCCGGAAATCTCCTTGGCACTGCGAAGGATGATCATCGTGCGGGTGGCGAACACGGGCTCGATGTCGTTTATCTCCATGAGAATGCGTTCCAGCGAATCGGTATCGCTGCAACGGATGCGGGCGATGAAGCATTCTTCACCCGTCATGTGGTAGGCTTCTTCCACCCCTTCAATGGCGGAAATGGCCTGACCGACTTCGGGGGCAAGGCGGTGCGGGGTAATTTTCACGCTCACGAAGGCCGAAAGGGGCAGGCCCAGAGCGGCGGGTTCCACCTGTACGGAATAGCCCCGGATAATGCCGCGCTCTTCCATCTTGCGGATGCGTTCGAACACGGCGGAGGTGGTCATGCCGAGCTGGCGGGCTATTTCCGCATTGGAGATACGGGCGTTTTCCTGAAGAATCGTCAGAATGCGCCTGTTTTTCTCGTCGATTTGTATTTTTGGCTGGGTTTTGTACTTCATGAAACCATCAAATATTCGCAGGTTGTGGAAAGGTCAAGATGCCGGAGCCGGACGGGGGCCAAGCATGCCGCACCTGTGGCTTTTTCTTGCCCTGCCTGAGTCTTCGTGGTAGCCGCAAGCATGTTCGATCTCGATCTCGCACTCAGCGTCCGGAAGATATCCGTCGCACTGGTTCCCATGCTGCTGGGCATGGTCTGCCATGAAGTGGCCCACGGCTGGGTTGCCTGGAAGCATGGCGACCCCACTGCAAAGAGCCTTGGCCGTCTTACCCTGAACCCGGTGCCCCATATTGATCCCATGGGTACCTTGGTGTTCATCCTCACTGCGCTGACCAGCCCCTTTGTCATCGGCTGGGCCAAGCCCGTGCCCGTGAATCCCCGGTATTTCAGGGACCCGCGCAAGGGCATGATGCTCGTGTCTGTGGCGGGACCGGCGGCCAACTTTCTGCTCGCTATCCTGTTTGCCATGGGCTACCGCCTCGCCGGTTCCGGCGCGATGCTTCCCGGTGGTGTGCAGGAGTTCATGCTGGCCATGTGCGCGACCGGCGTGTGGATTAACCTTACGCTCTGCTGGTTCAACCTCATGCCCATTCCGCCGCTCGACGGCAGCAAGATCGCAGCCGGTTTCATGCCGCCCCACATGGCGTACAAGTACCTGCAGATCGAACGGTACGGGCTTATCGTTGTCATGATTCTGCTGGCATCCGGCCTTCTGGGCAAGGTTGTCTGGCCCCTTGTGGACGGTTCGGCAGATCTCATATCCGCTCTCATCGGCATCCGCTGACGCCGACATTCTTTCTGGAGGACTTTGATGACTAGACAGCGCACGGTATCCGGCATGCGGCCCACGGGCTCGCTGCACCTCGGCCACTATTTCGGCGTTATCAAGAACTGGGTGGAAATGCAGAAGGAGATGGACTGCTTCTTCTTTGTCGCCGACTGGCACGCCCTGACCAGCGACTATGCCGAACCCGCCCGTATCAAGGGGTTTGTTCCCGAACTGGTGAAGGATTGGGTGGCCTCGGGTCTCAACCCCGAAGAGTGCGTCATCTTCCAGCAGTCTCTGGTTAAGGAACATGCTGAACTGAACCTGCTTTTCGGCATGATCACGCCCCTCGGCTGGCTTGAGCGCTGTCCCACCTACAAGGAACAGCGTGACCAGATTACCAACAAGGACCTCGGCAACTACGGGTTCCTCGGCTACCCCGTGCTCATGGCAACCGATATTCTCATGTACCGCCCCCAGTGGGTGCCGGTGGGACAGGACCAGCTGCCGCACGTTGAAATGACCCGCGAAATCGCCCGCCGTTTCAACTTCCTGTACGGGACTGAATTCTTCCCCGAACCGCAGGCCCGCCTGACCCCGGAAGCAAAGCTCCCCGGTCTGGTCGGACGCAAGATGTCCAAGAGCTACAACAACTCCATCTACCTGCGCGAATCCATGGAAGAGATCACCCCCAAGGTGCGTGGCATGCTCACCGACCAGAACCGTCTGCGCAAGACCGATGCAGGCGATCCCAAGGTGTGCAACCTGTTCCCCTATCACGTGCTCATGACCGACGAAGCCACGCAGGCGGAAATCTGTCAGGGCTGTACCACCGCCACGCTTGGCTGCGTGGACTGCAAGAAGATCCTTCTGGCTTCCATGGAACGCTTCCTTGCACCTATCCATGAGCGCCGCCGCGAGCTGGATGCACGCCCCGACATGGTGCGTGACATCATTGCGCACGGCACCGAACGCGCCCGTGTGGAGGCACAGAAGACCATGGAAGGCGTGCGCAAGCACTTCCATTTCGACTTCTAGCCGTACCCAATGTGAATGAAGAGGCCGACGGAGTAACTCCGTCGGCTTTTTTTATGGAAAATGGGGTGGGTAAACCTTGCGGTAATACAGCTGTTCACGGTGATACGGGCTGGTCAGCGGAAACTCGGCCCTTTATCACAAGGCGCCATGCGGGAGAGTTGGCTTTTAGCAATGCTGCCCCGTTATGCCTGTTCCTGTGTGGCTTTGCTCGGCGCTATCTGTCTACCTTATTCAGGCTGCTGCGCGATGGGGCCCTGTTCCTCTTCCTGCGCCCCGCTCTGGTCCTGCGGCAGGGGGGCAAAACAGAACTGGCTGCCGGAACGTTTGGCCTCATACATGGCGCTGTCTGCCGCGCTGAGCAGCTGGTTTGCGGTTTCGCCGTGGTGCGGATACAGGCTGGCCCCTATGCTGGCCCCTATGGAGCATTCCGCTATCTGGCAATCGTAGGGTGAGAGCAGGTGGGCAAGCAGTTCACGGCTTATGCGTTCCACAGCGGCAGGTCCGGCAACATCCCAGAGCAGCACGGCAAATTCGTCTCCGCCCATGCGGGCAGCAATGTCAGAGTTGCGCAGGCGTCGGTCCAGCCGTCTTGCCACCTGCTGCAGCAGGTAGTCGCCCACCTGATGCCCGTAGCTGTCGTTCACAGGCTTGAAGCCGTCCAGATCGATGAACAGCAGCCCTATCTGGCAACCGGAGCGGTTCGCCTGCCTGAGCATTTCTTCCAATCGCCTGTTCAGGCCTATCCGGTTGGCAATGGCTGTGAGCGGGTCAGTTATGACCATGTGCGCCAGTTGCTCTTCAGCCTCTTTCTGGGCTGTAATGTCCATGAGCAATCCTTCGAAGCGCTCCAGCCGGTCTCCAATGCCGAAGACGCCGCGTGCGCTGAGCGCTACCCAGAACATCTCGCCGTTCATCCGCAGCACCTGCGCCTCAAAGCCGTTTACCACTCTTTCCGCGATGATGCGTTTCTTGAGTATTTCCAGCTGTTCCGGGTCGGCAAATATCTGCGTGCCCAGGTCTGTGACTTCATAGGTCATGGCCGGTGATGAATCATAGCCGAACATGCGGGCCATGGCGGGGTTCACGCCCACGAACTTGCCGTCGGCCGTGGCTGTGAAAATGCCTTCCGCCGCGTTCATGTACAGGGCACGGTAGCGTTCCTCGGCGCGGCGCAGCGAGTTTTCTATGCGCTTGCGGTCGGTGATGTCCATGATGACCCCGGCAAGCCCCAGCATGCTGCCGTTTTCATCGAACATGGACTCCTTGCTGAACATGACTTCCCGGAGGCCCTCGTTGGTCTGGATGGTATACTCGTATTGCTGGATGGCAGGGCCGTGCGATTCGAGCAGGGCTCTGTCCATTTCATGATACTTCTCCGCAAGGTGCTTTGGCGCAATGTCGAATACGCTCTTGCCGAGCAGGTATTCAGCCTTTTGCCCAAGCTGCGTTTCAAAAGCCTTGTTGAGGAGCTGATAGCGGCCCGCAGGGTCTTTGAAAAAAACCGGAGTGGGCAGGGCATCGAGCAGGCTCTGGAGAAAGGCATGGCTGTGGCGCAGCTGGCGCTCCGTCTCCTTGCCTTGCGTAACGTCCATTATGGCGCCCTGAATGTAGCCTTCTTCCGCGTGCACCGTGGCTGTCATGAGTCCCATGCGGCTGACGCCGTTGCGGGCGGTGAATTCGAGTTCAAAATTATCCACCCGGCCATTCTTGCGCAGCAGGTGCATCAGTTCGTCGCGTACGGCCAGATCCGAATAGAGGGTTGCGGGGCGGTTGTCCCGCAGAAGCTCCTCGGAACTCTCGTAGCCCAGTCGTTCTGCGCAGGCCTTGTTCAGGTAGAGAAAGCGGCTGCCATCCAGCGTGGAGCGGAATATGGCCACCTGTGCGAGATCCATGAGCGACTGGAGTTCGCGTGCCTCGAGCCATGCCTGCAGGCAGGCGTGGTCCTTTTCTGCCTGATCCATGTCATCTTCATGCCCCGTACACTCTGCTTTGGGGCAAGTGGGATCGGGGCAGGGGAATTCGGTTTGGGGCGCACGGGGCGCAGTCTTTTTGCGTCCCAGCCGCCATGCGACATACAGGCTAAGCAGCCACAGAATAACGATGAAGGGAAGAAGGGGACCAAAGGACGAAGGGGGCGTCTGCGCGGCAGAAGGTGCGCTTGCCGTTGCAACAGTCGGCGCGAGCAGCAAGGCGAGAGCGGTCAGCGTGGAGGAGGCATCTATTCGCATGGGTCCCTCGGTGGTGTGGAGTCTGCACAGAGTATGGCATGTAACGGCAAAATTCCCAATTAGTTATTTGTGGGTGTTCGCACGTGGAATAACGGCTGCATAGGAAACGGAAAAAGGCCGCAGTCAGATGACTGCGGCCTTGCTTGTTGCGGATATGCTATCGCATTGCGGTTCAGGCTTCCACCTTCTTGCCAACGAAATAGACAAGAGCGATGACAGCTGCGCAGCCGAGGGGCAGGGTCAGTCCCACGGGCAGGCCGAGACCTGCGGGCAGGTAGCCGCACAGCACAGCCATGGCAGCAACCACAACGGCGTAGGGCAGCTGGGTGCGCGTGTGGTCTATATGGTCACTTGCAGCACCCATGGATGAAAGGATGGTGGTATCTGAAATGGGAGAGCAGTGGTCGCCGAAAATGGCACCGGTGAGCACCGCACCAATGTTCAGGATGAGGTAGTCATGCTCCGGTGCAATGGCCCATGCCAGCGGAATGGCCAGAGGCATGAGAATGCCCATGGTGCCGTAGGAGGTGCCTGTTGCAAAGGAGATGATGGAACCCATGATGAAGATGATGGAAGGCAGCAGGTAGGCGGGCATGGAGTCGGAAAGCACGCTCACCAACCATGCGGCGGTGCCGAGTTCCTTGATCATGCCGGAAAGGGACCATGCCAGCAGCAGGATGACGGCCGTGATGTTCAGCGACTTCACGCCCTGCACCCAGGTGCCTATGGCCTGTTCAACCGAGAAGATGCGCTTGGCAACACCCATGGTCATGGCAACAATGCCTGCGATAAGGGCAGCCTGGAACAGAACCACGGAAGCATCGGAAGCGCCGAAGCATTCGCGGATGGCGGTAAAGCTCATGGGGCTTTCGTTCAGCAGGGTCTGCAGGGCGGCGTTGTCTCCGCCGTAAATGGCGTGGTAGCCGTTGAAGTAGAAGCCGAGGAAGGCCGCAACAATCAGCGTGCCGATGGGGATGATGGCGTTCCAGATGCTGGGCACAACGTGGTCTTCGGGCTCAAGGTCGGTTGCTTCATCAGCAACCATGGGCTTGGCGTTGTCGTCCAGCACCTTGCCTTCATGCCGTGCACGGCGTTCGGCTTTGAGCATGGGGCCGAATTCGCGCATGAACATGATGCCGGCCAGCACGAAGAGCAGGATGAAGATGTTGTAGAAGCGGTAGGGAATGGTTTCCACAAAGGACGTGTAGGCGTTGGCTTCCAGCCCGATGGCGGAAAAGCCGTCCTTGATGAGGCCGACTTCATACGCGACCCATGTGGATATAAGGGCAATGCCTGCAATGGGCGCTGCGGTTGCGTCGATGATGAAGGCCAGCTTTTCGCGGGAAACGCGCATGCGGTCAGTTACGGGGCGCATGATGGGGCCGATGGTCAGCGAGTTCGCGTAGTCATCGAAGAAGATGAAAATGCCCATGAGCCAGGTGACAAACTGAGAGCTGCGCGGCGTTCTGGCCTTTCTTGCCAGAGCCTCGGCAATGGCGCGTGCACCGCCCATCTTGGAAACAAGAGCGATGAGCCCGCCAATGGCAAGGCACTGCAGCACGATACCGGCGTTCCACGGGTCGGCCAGCGAGCCGAGCACCTCGCGGGAAACGCGCAGGAAGGAATCTATCATGCCGTCATACAGGTTGAAGGCCTTGGTCTCCAGCAGCAGCGCACCGGAAAATACGCCGAGGAAGAGCGAAAGCACAACGTTGCGGGTCATAAACGCCAGTGTAATGGCCACCAGCGGAGGAATAAGCGTCCAGAATCCGAAGCGTGCTGCGTTTGCGGGACCGAGGCTGGAATCTGCCGCCAGAGCGGGCAGTGCCGTCAGTAAAAGTGCCGCAACTGCGGATAAAATTGCCCAATAACGCGATTTCATGATGAAAACTCCCTTGACGCCGCAATTGTTTGAAAGGCGCCGCAGTGGTTCCTATTGGAAATACGCTTTTTTTGCAACCTGTCAGGATGCTCGCGGTAACCTTGTATGCAGGTTGTGCCTACGAGACAAAAAAGTGGGTACTTGTGCAATGGTGCGTGCCATGGAATATGGTAGTCAAAAGAAGTTATCCATATCCGGAGGAATCACATGAAGGTTGTTGCATTCAACGGCAGTCCCCGCAAGGGGGGCAATACGGAAGAGCTTATTCTCAAGGTTTTCGAACCGCTGCAGGCAGCAGGGGTGGAAACTGAAATGATTCAGGTTGGCGGAACGGGGCTTCGCGGCTGTATAGCCTGCATGAAGTGTCGTGAGCGCAAGGACGGCAAGTGTGCCATCAAGAAGGACGGCCTGAACGACTACGTGCAGAAAATGCGCGAGGCAGACGGCATCATTCTCGGCTCGCCCACCTATTTTGCAGACGTGACCGCCGACATGAAGGCGCTTATCGACCGCGCAGGGTACGTGACCCTGAGCAACGGGGCAGAGCTGCGCCGCAAGGTGGGCGCTTCTGTTGTGGCGGTGCGCCGTGGCGGTGCCACGCATGTGTTCGACACCATGAACCACTTTTTCCAGATCAGCCAGATGATCATTCCCGGTTCCACCTACTGGAACATGGGCTACGGGCTGACTCCCGGTCAGGTGACGGGAGATGAAGAAGGCATGCGCAACATGGTCAATATCGGTGAGACCATGGCATGGCTGATGAAGGCCATTGCAGCCGCCGGCAAGGACTAGACGGCCCGTTGGGCTTTTTCCTGCCTTAATAAACGGAAAAACCGCAGATTGCCCGGGCAGTCTGCGGTTTCTGTTTTTTGCGGGTAAAGCAGCCGGGGCTACTTGTTCTTGTGTTTGCGGGCCAGCGTAATGCCGGCAAAGAACCCGGCAACCATGCCAAGGGCAATGGCGCGGGGCAGGTTGTCCAGCAGTCCGGCAAGATTGGCAAAGGCACCCAAGGCGCCGCCGATGAGTATTCCACGGACCAGAAAGTTGGGTGTTTCCTTGGCCATACGCACTCCTTGGTAGGTCATGTAGTGGGGCTGAAGGTACGGTTCGCAGGCATCTGTGTCAACGGAAGAAGCGCGTTGCCAAAAGGGAGTGAGCGGTCACCTAAAGAAATCTTAAGATGGGCCGATAGACAGGGCAGAATGTTTTGCAACTGTTACCGCAAGGGGGCCACATGCAGATAAGCGGCACCGTATTCCATCACTACAGCGAGCTGGGAAAAGGCTTGCGAGTGGAAGAAACGCAGGAAGCGCAAACAGCGCGCACCTCTGTCGCAACCTCTACCAAGACGGGGGGCGACTCTGTCTCCATCTCGGATGAGGCCCGCAGCATGGCCGCGACTCAGGCTCAGGGTGAAACAGCGGCCGCTTCCGGCAGCAATGAAGAGTCTTCCTCCGCTGAGGATCAGATGATCGAGCGCATCAAGAAGCAGATCCAGACGTTGCAGGAAGAGATCAAGGCGCTTCAGAATGATATGACCCTGTCTGACGAAGAAAAGGCCAAGCAGCTTCAGATGAAGCAAAGTCAGCTGATGCAGCTGCAGACCCAGCTGCAGAAGGCACAGGAAGAGCAACTCAAGGCACAGGGCCTTTCCCTTGGCGGCGGAACCCGCGCTCAGGGCTTTGGCAACTCGCTCTCCTCCTGACAGTAATTGAGAAGACTCAATGACGGTGGCGCACCTGTTGGCGATCAGGGCGTTACCGGCATTTTCAGACCTCCAAAAGCAGGCAGCCCGGTCCTTTCGGACCGGGCTGCTCGCTTAGGAGGTCTTCTTTTTCAAAGGGGGGAGTTGTCGCAGTGGGCGATGCAACAACTTGTGAACAGGCATGAGAAAGAGAAGCCATGGGGAGTTCATCTGTTGTTCGCGTTATCGTCTATATATCGCATGCCGCAGTAGCGGCTTTTTCTTCTGGGCGGGGCTTCGCGCGTTGAAGCCCCGCTCTGTGTGATCCTGTCGATCGGGCGGGAAGAACGGTGAGGAGGAGGGCCGTTCAACCCAGGGGTCAACCTGTCTTTCGCTGCAGCCTGTAGTAGGGATACAGGCGCGGGCGTTACCTTGGTGGTTCAGTGTGCATCCCTCAAAGGGGGAAAAAGAGATGCTCACTGGCTGTCGGGGAGCTTGCCACTCCCCTGTTCGAACCAACGTGTGAGGAATACGTTCAAGCCTAGCGTTATTCGATTGTCATCCTGTGAAACCTTTCTGCCACAAAAGGCACCACACTCCGGCAACCGATTATTCTCTGGACCTGCATACCGTTTTATATGTTGCTCGCAGGTCCTGTTGGATACTTGCCGTTGCTGATTTCCATATAGCAGGAGGCGTGCCAAGTTTTTAAAATATTATATTTCAGTATGTTGCGAATGCACCCGGAAAGGGTGCAAATTTCTTGTGCAAGATATTGCGCAATAAATTGCACAAATGAGCATGAAGGAAGGCTGCACTTGTGCAATTGCACAAGTGCAGGAGAAAGAAGGGCCCGGCTCTGGTGAGCGGGGCCGTATGAATAGAATGAACTGGGTGGGTAGTGGGGGCGTATTAACCCATTGTCTCTTCGGTGACGACGACAACCCCGGCCAGCTGCAGACGCTCTGCAAACAGGCCGTTCCCGGCGATACGGGTGCCGGAGAATGTGCCGTCGTAGATAACGCCGAAGCCACAGGAAGGGGACCGGGACTTGAGCACCGCTTTTGTGCAACCGGCAAGTTGCACAAGATGCATGGCCTCATCCACACCCTTGAGCATTGGGGCGGTTATGTCCGTGCCGTCACTGTCCACGGCTTTGCCGTTGCACAGTTCAAAGGGCGGGCGCGGGGTGGGCAGGCCGCCCAGTTGCTCGGGGCATACGGGCAGGGCGCGGCCTTCACGCACAAGCTGCATGACGCGCTCATCCGGCGTGGAATTGCCGTCGTATCGGCAATGGCAGCCTGCAAGGCAGGCGCTGACAACATATTCCGGCATTACGGCTCCTTTCTGCACACGGGTGGCGGGCAAGCCCGAAGACCGGTTATTCCTACCCTTGGTGGTCGCAAGGCGCAAGCAGGCGCGCTGTGCAGAAATCACGGGGGAGTTAATAATTGCCCCGGTGTTCCGTGCATGCATTCATGATCAAGAATACATGAAACAGGTGGGCCGTGCATGCGCAATGCTACTCGCAACAACCCGAATCCCACGGGCTTTTTTCGTGCCGGGCTTAACGGCTTTCGCTGCAAGCTTGGCAGGGGGCTTGTTGTGCTCGGTGTGCTGGCGGTCATTCTTGTCAGTTCGCCGTGGACAGGGTTCACCGAGGATGAGAAGACCCTCGACTTTGTCACGGTAAGCTGGGAACCCTACGCCGGAGAGTTCATGGCGGAGAAAGGGTTCACCTCCGCCATTATCAAGGAAGCATGCAGGCGCGCGGGATTGAAGGCCGCCTTTCATTTCATGCCGTGGAACAGGGCGGTGGAGGGCGTGCGCAACGGGCAGTTCGATGCCCTTTACAGCGCCTACTACAGCAGGGAACGGGCGGAAGAGTTCGGCCTTTCCCGACCATATGTTCACAGCCCGCTGGCACTGTGTGTGCGGCGGGATTCTTCGGCCTCGTGGAACGGCACGGTCGAATCCCTCGTTCCCTACCGCATAGGCATTGTGCGTGGCTACGTGAACACCCAAGAATTTGATTCAGCCGCCTCGTTGCATAAGGAAGAGACCAATTCCGACCTGCTGAATCTGCGCAAGCTGCTTGGCGGCAGGGTGGATATGATTGCCATAGACAAATATCTGGCCATTTTCATGCTCAAATCCAATCCCACGCTGGAGGGTGGCATCCAGAGCGTGCGGTTTCTTACTCCGTTGATGGATGTGCGCAGTGTGCATGCCATGTTCTCCCGCAAGCGTCCGCGTTGGGAGCAGCATCTTGAGCAGTTCAACAAGGGGCTGGAAGAAATGGAGCTGGATGGCACCATCGATGACATAAAGCTCCGGTTCGGCATTCTCACATCTGATGACCTCGGCAAGGAGAGCCAGCAGTAAGCCGGAAGTTCTACGGTCGCCGTACATCCGGCTTGTGCTCCCAAGCGCCTTAAGTACCTCCGCGTCCTGATTCCCTCATGCACTGGTCCTTATTCTTCCACTCGTCCTTTGCCCACCTCCCTTGCCCCCTGGCCCTCCATCCCGTTGGGGACCTGTGGTGGCGACCTCTTCTGTTGCTCCATGCTCTCTGGTATAGAGGCCGCATGCAGCAATGGATAATGCATCTGGACATGGATGCCTTTTTTGCTTCCGTAGAGCAGCTCGACCACCCGGAATGGCGCGGCAAGCCCGTCATTGTGGGGGGGCGCGAGCGTGGTGTTGTTTCCGCAGCGTCCTACGAAGCCCGCAAATACGGGGTGCGTTCTGCCATTCCCGTGGCCCGCGCTCAGAAGCTGTGCCCGCACGGCATCTTCACGCGCGGCAATATGGCGCGCTATGCGGAAGTATCAAGGCAGATCATGGAGCTGCTCGGCAACTATTCCCCCCTTGTGGAGCCCGCCTCCATTGACGAAGCCTATCTGGATGCCACGGGGCTTGAGCGTATATTCGGCCCTGTAGAGGACATGGCCCGCAACATAAAGCGGGACATAAAGGCCGCTGTGGGGCTCAACTGTTCCATCGGCCTTGCCCCGGTGAAGTTTCTTGCGAAGATAGCCTCTGATCACAACAAACCGGATGGCTTGTTCATCCTGTGGCCGGAAGACGTGCCTGCGTTTCTGGCAACCTTGCCTGTGGCCAAGATTCCCGGAGTGGGCAGCAAGTTCATTGCCGAGCTGGAAAAGTTGGGCGTGACCACCTGCAAGGATGTGATGGGCTATCCGGAGAGCTTTTGGGCGCGCCGGTTCGGCAAGTCCGGCGAATCACTGTGGCGCAGGGCACAGGGCATAGATGCGCGCAGGGTGGAAATTGACCAGACCGCCAAATCGGAAAGTGCGGAAAACACCTTTGCGCAGGATACGGATGATGTGGAGCTGCTGAAAACGTGGCTGCTCAAGCAGGCAGAGCGTGTGGGGCGAAACCAGCGCCGATCGGGGGTGAAGGGGCGCACCGTCACGCTCAAGCTCAAATATGCCGACTTCACGTCCATAACCCGCAGCCGCAGCCTGCCGGAACCGACAGATTCCACAGACGTGATCTTCCGCACGGCCTGCGAGTTGCTCGATGCGGTGAAGCTGCAGCAGAAGGTGCGGCTTATAGGGGTGGGGCTTTCCAACTACGGCAAGGGGCCGGAGCAACTGAGCCTGCTCGACGGCAGCGCCGGAGGGCAGACCGGCGGCATGGTGGCCACCGCAAAACAGCGCAATCTCGATAAGGCGCTGGACAGCCTGCGAGAAAAGTTCGGGCGCGATGCCGTTACGCGCGGCAGGCTGTTCGACTTCGACAAGTAGCCGGGGCGCTATTCATCGCCTCTACTCATCTCCATTCGCATATTTATTCACGATGGCATCATATCTGCCGCTTTCACGCAGCTTTTTGAGGCCGTTGTTGAAGGCGTCCCGTATGTTTTTGTCCGTAAAGGCCACGGCCACATACGACGGAGGCAGAATGTCGTGAATGACGTAGCGCAGCTTGAGAGGGTTGCAGCCACCCTTGTGGGCGTAATATTCGAAGATGTGTTTTTCCAGCACGATAACCCTGTCTCTGCGGACAAAAAAACTGGATACCTGCGCCTTCTGATCATTCTGTTCTGTATACTGCGTGTTGGCTGCGGCCATATCCCTGAAGACGCCCGGCAGCCATTTGCTGGCGCCCAGAAAGGCGTCCACCCTGCATTTTCCCAGATCATCCACATCGCGGATAGTGGTTCTGTTTTCCTCAAGCGAAACGGCTACATTGCTGAAGGTGATGTGGCTGTCTGAAACGTAGATGCTGTCGCTGAGCCGTGAAGACCGCAGGGGAAAGGCCGCGTCTATCTTGCCGGTGGTGAGCGCTTCGACCATGCGCGGGCTGGGCAGAAAGGAGAGGAACATATCGTACCCCGCAAGTTGCAGTGCCTCGCGTACAATCTCCACGCTCAGCCCGCTCTGCCGGTCCGGCATGACAAAGGGCGCGGTGGATTCCTGCGTGGCAATGCGCAGCAGCCGCTTGGGCATGGCGAAAGACCGTGTGGCGTGAAGCAGCTGGCCAAATACAAGGGAAATAAGCAGAAGAACTATGGCAGGGGTTCTCATGAATAATTAGCAATATGTATTACGATTTGTATGTTGAAATGGATTTGTTTCAGTATGCAAAATGTGATTCAGACTGTTCTGCTATCCGCAGATAACGGCGGTTGTCCGCCTGCACGTGTCTTCGTCCGGCTCATATTGCGTGCCGTTTATGGAGATAACGGGGCGCATGCCTATGAGCGAGTTGAGCACATAGGCGTGCTTGAATGAGCCGATCATATGCGTGCGGATGGTGCAGCCGTGCACGGCAAGCAGCTCTTTGGCGGCCGCCAGTGCGGTGGATTCCAGCCTGTCAAAGCTGTTGGGTGCGCAGAAGTTGGCACCGTCGCTGAAGACAAGGGCGGCTGTGGTTGTTTCCAGCACAATGCCCCCCGGCTGTATGAGGATGGCGTCATCGTGGCCCAGCATGGTCGCGTTGCGCCGTTCCATCCAGTGCAGCATGTAGTTCATGGACTTATGGACGAAATAGGGGTTCTGCACCGGAGACGAAGAAATGGTGAGCCGGTAGGCTTTGTCTGCCTGCGGGGTGTATGAGGCAGCCGTGACAACCGGGACAACAGGGGCGTGCTCGTCTTCCACAGGGTAGAAGATGTTCACGCGGGCCGGTGTGCCGGTCAGGCCGTTGGCGGCAAGAACATTGTGTATGGCGGTGTCGTAGTCCAGCTCTTCGGCATGAAAGCCGAAATAGTCCAGACTGTGGCGCGCACGGGCAAGGTGGGCCTGCAAATGACAGACTGCCGTGCCGTTGTAGAGGAGTGTTTCAAAGAATCCTACGCCGAATCGGAATGCGGGTGATGAAATATCCTGCCGCACCCCTCCGTCATGCAGTTCGCCTTGTCGGTAGTATATCATGATGCCAGCGCCCGTAGGAATTTGCCTGCTTTGGCAAGCGTTTCTCGATATTCACTTTCAGGATTCGAATCCAGTACTATACCGCTTCCGGAAAAGAAGCAAAGGGCTTTGGTGTAAATGTCATACCACCCGGTGCGTATGGCGATGCTGGAATCCATGTTGGCAGGGTCTTCAATAAATATGATGCTGCCGCAATACAGCCCCCGGCTGTGCGGTTCTTCCGCTTCTATGATGCGCATGGTGCGCTGCTTCGGGCACCCCGTGACCGAGCCGCCGGGAAAGGCATCGAGCAGCAGGTCAAGGCAGGTGGAACCTGCGCGCAGTGTGCCGCGAACATCCGAATACATCTGTATGAGCCGGTCCACGGTGAACGTTGCCTTGTGGGTGGAAACCTGCACGCTGCCGTATTCGCACCGTGTTGCGATATCGTTGCGGATAAGGTCCACGATCATGGAAAGCTCCGCACTCTCCTTGGGGGAGGCTGTAAGCGCTTCTTCCATGCCTTCCGTGCATGTTTCGAATTCCAGCGTGCCCTTGATGGGCTGCGAGAGCACCTGTCCGTCCCGCACGCAGAGAAAACGCTCCGGCGAGGTGGAGATGATGCGCTTGGAACCGTGCGACAGCCACGCATAAAAGGGGGCAGGGTGCTGTTCCCACATGTGCATGAAAAAGGAGAGCGGATCAAAGGCGGTGCCGGAAAGGTCTGCATCAAAGCGGGTGGAGAGGTTGAGCTGGTAGGTGTCTCCGTCGCGGATATGCTCCAGCACGCGTTCCACGCCTCGCACGTATGCTTTTTGGTCGAGAGACTGACGCAACCTGCCGGAGAGCGCCTCACGGGTGAGCGGGGGGATATGGGCAGGCAGCGGATCAACGGATGTTTCATCGCTGCACAGCGCTTTCAGTTCGTCGAGTAGTTCGGTGGGGGGCAGTCCGCACAGGGAATCCGGCAGAACCTCTGCGGTGTGGCATTCCAGCACATGGGTGCCGACTGCGTTATGCACAGAATCCTGAGAGCCGGGTGCTTCCTGAGCAGGGGAGATGATGAGCAGTATGGCGTATTGCCGGAAAAGTCCTTCCGGCAGCTCGTCCGGCAACCCTTCCGGCTTGCTCTCTGGCGTATCATTCGGGATGCCATAGCGGGCCAGCCCGTGGGAATAGCTCAGGTAGCCTATGGTACCGGGAACGGCAGTTTTGCAGGGGCTGAAACAGAAGTCGTGCAACTGCTCGCGTTGAGTATTGGCCTGCAGTTCGAGCTCCCGCACGGGGCCTATGCCCGCAATGCTGCGCTCTGTGCGCGGTGCGGCAGCCGGTGCCAGAGGGCCGCACAGAAGCAGGTCCGCTTGGTAATGGCGGGCCAGATGGTGCAGCAGTGCAGGCAGGGCGCGGCTACTGACGGAGGCGGAAAAAACGCAGGGCATGTTCTATGTACCACGTGCCGTTGGGGGTGAGAAAAGATTCGGGGTGGAACTGGTAACCCATGAGCGGGCGGCTTTCGTGCTGCAGCGCCATAAGCACGGGCTGACCGGCAGAGGGCTGTTCACGCAGAGTTGCGGTTACCCGCAATCCGCGGCCAACGGTGTAGCAGTGCAGGGAATGGTAGCGGGCCACAGTGCGCACCGCGCCTTCCATCAGAATATCGCCCTGCTTGCCGTGTGCGCCACCCATGCTGGCGGGCAGCCTGCATGTGGTGCCGCCGAAGTGGCTGTTTATGATCTGCATGCCCATGCAGATGCCCAGCACGGGCACGCCGCTGTCCAGAAAGCGCGCATAATCAGGATATTCCCGTGGATGTCCGGGGCCGGGAGAAATGACAATGCAGTCGTATCCGTCCGGTGCAGTGTCCTTCAGCGCTGCATAGGGAACAACTTGCGGTATGCTTGCGGTTGCGGCCACCAGCAGGTGTTCCAGATTGCGGGTGAAGCTGTCGTTGTTGTCAGCGAGCAGCAGGCGCACGGTTACTCCGGCTGAATCCAGATGAGCGAAGCCTGACGCCCCTCAACCCTGCTGCGGCGGTACGAGAAGAACATGTCCGCGTGGGAGTGGGTGCACAGGTCGATGCCGAAAATGTTGCCGGCGGGAATGCCTGCTTCCTGCAACTGGTCGCGGGTGAGCTGCCAGAGGTTCATGGTCTTCTTTTCTGCGTCAAACCAGCGGGTCCAGTCCTTGCCCCATTCCATGTCAAAATTCACGAATTCTGCCATGGCCGGTCCAAGGCTGGGGCCGCGCACGGCCATGAGGTCTTTGGGGAGCACGTTGTAGCGCTCGCAGAATGTCTTGATCGCACTCTGCGGATAGCCGATGCGGTTGCCGCGCCAGCCTGCATGCAGGGCAGCAACGCACTTGCCGCTGGTGTGGGCGATGAGAATGGGCTGGCAGTCTGCAGTCTTGATGACCAGAGCCTGACCTGCACTGTCCGTGGCGGAACCGTCGGCCTCAACCGTGGCCGGGGTTTCTGCATGCACGTGCTGCGGGTCGAATACCAGCGCATCGCCATGCACCTGCCGCAGTTCGCACCATGTATCCACGCCGAGCGCCTGCATGAGCTGCCTGCGGTTTTCCGCAACATGCTCCGCCTTGTCCCCCACGTCATGAGAGATGTTGGAACCACCGAAATCGCCTTCGCTCACGCCGCCCCTGCGGGTCTGAAAGGCGCAGCGCACAGACGGAATGCCGGGAAAACGGAAGGGGATGAAGTCTACAGCCATATAAGGTCCTTTTCGCTGCACAGGGCGTTCATGCGTACGTCCCACGGGTCTGCCGGGAGCTCGGGCAGTATCTGAAAGGAGTAGGCAAAGCCGATCTTGACGGTGTCCTTCATAGAAGGGTGCGCCAGATACCGGTCGTAATATCCGGCACCGAAGCCGAGCCTGTTGCCCTGCATGTCAAACCCGACACCGGGAACAATGATCAGGTCCGGCTTGAATTCGGCATGGCCGGGGGGCAGGGCTGGGCAGGCCAGCGGGTCGGGTTCGCGTACGCCGAAGGTGCCCCTGAGCAATTCGTGTTCGCCGCGGCACAGGCACAGGTCCATCTCTCCCTTGCGTTCGGGGTTCACCCGCGGAAGCAGCACGGTCTGTCCTTCACGCCATGCCTGCATGAGCAGCATGGATGTGTCCAGTTCGTTGCGAAAGGCCGCGTAGAGCACAATCTGACGGGCTGTTTTCCATTCATTCAGCGATACTATGTGCCTTTGGGCAGCAACCGAGCAGGCTTTAACCCTGCCGGTAGAAAGTGCTTCGCGTTCAGCGAGCAACTGTTTTCTGAGTGTCTGTTTGGTCATCGGAATATATCATTCGGCGCGTGGGCACCGGCAAGGGTAAAAGGCAAAGCGCGGGGAGCGGCTCAGTCGTCATTGCCGTCCCGTGAAATAGTCTGTAGAGTGGCGGACAGTTCGGAAGCGCACCCTTTTGCAGGCAGGCAATTCCGGGCTCTTCTCTGGCCGGTTACCGGCAGCCCTGCCTACCTCGGAAGGGACGACTCTAACAAGGAACATGTGCCATGCAAAGTGGTGAATATTGGATCGGTCTGGGCGACATCCACGACGATACCGACCGGATCAGACAGATACCCGGACTGCGTCAGGCCGCTGGCGTGATTCTGTCCGGAGACCTGACCATCGGGGGCAGCGTGAAGCAGGCGGAGCGGGTAATGCACGCCGTGAGCGAATGCAACCCGAACATATTCGCCCAGATAGGCAACATGGACCGTATGGATGTAACCGGCTATCTGGAAGCGAACGGCTGGAATATTCACGTGAAGGCGCGTGAGCTTGCGCCTGGCATAGGCATTATGGGCGTGGGCACCTCTACCTTCACCCCGTTCGGCACGCCTTCGGAATTTCCGGAATCGCGCATTGCCGAATGGCTGGACGAAGCCTATCGCGCGGCCATGCCCTACAGGCGGCTCATTCTGGTTTCGCACACCCCGCCTTTCAATACCGACTGCGACCGCATTTCCAGCGGCACGCATGTGGGCAGCAGGGCCGTGCGTGAATTCATAGAAGAGCACCAACCGGATATCTGCCTGTGCGGACATATTCATGAATCGCGCAATGTGGATATGGTGGGGCGCACCACCGTTATCAATACCGGGGCGTTTTCCAGCGGTGGGTATGCGGTTATCCGCAATTCCGGAAGGGGATTGCGGGCCGAATTACAGGTTTTGTAGTGTAAATTTGTTTTTTTCGAAAAAACTGATTGACAGTGACGGAGCGTGTGTATACATATGTCGTCCCTGAGCGGGAACGGCTTTTTCAGCCGCTGCCGCACGAATTTCAGACATGACGCGGGGTGGAGCAGCTCGGTAGCTCGTCGGGCTCATAACCCGAAGGCCGTCGGTTCAAATCCGGCCCCCGCTACCAATTTAACCCCCTGTTCGGGTAACACTCGGGCAGGGGGCTCATCTTTTTTCACCGGCAAGTTTCTTTTCGCACGAACTCTGCTCACGGAACATGCCCTTTCAAGAGGAGATGCCTATGGCCAAGGAAGAAGCCATTCAGGTTACCGGCGAAGTTATTGAAGCCCTGCCCAATGCCATGTTTCAGGTACGTCTTGAGAACGGACACGAAATGCTGGCCCATATTTCCGGCAAAATGCGCAAGTTCCGCATTCGTGTGCTCCCCGGCGACAAAGTGACCGTAGAACTTTCCCCCTACGATCTCAGCCGCGGCCGCATCACATTCCGCCCGCGTTAGTTTCCACAGGAAATACGCAGACAAGAAGCCCCTGTACCACCCGGTACAGGGGCTTCTTGTCGTATGCATTTCTTTTTTTAGAAAAGCTTGACTAGATGTAGTGCTGCCTTTATTCCTTACAGTTATTATACATTATTGCATGCGGAGAATCGAGATGAGCACTCGGATTGTTTTGTTTCTCTGTCTGCTGCTTATGCTGGGGGGCTGCGGCAGCAAGGCGCCTGTGCAATTTTCACAGGAAGAATATCGTGTCATGTTGGATCAGCTGCTTAAGGCAGATGAAATGAAATGTGGTGTTCTTGAGGGGAAGAAGACTGCAATTGCCCTTAGTTATGTGGAAGGTGGAAATTACGGGTGGGAATCATTTACCTTCAAGGATAACAAGGCAGAACGTGTAACATTGAATGACCCGAACGCGGAAGAACTGCAGGGCATCGTACGTGGTGTTTTGGTCCGGCAGTGCAATATACAGCCTGTTGCAAAGGACGATGCACCGGATGTGACGCTCAATATATCGATAAAGCGCTTTTCCGCAGCGCTGAAAGGATTCGAAAAAAGCAGAAAGCTCATGCTTCCTTCGTTGGTGCTTACGTCCGATGGACACACTGCAGGGCGGGGAACATATCTGATTGATCTTGAATCCACCATTGAGCTGAATGGCGAAATCCATACATTTTCTCCCTCGATCGATCTGGACGTGTCTGCGCGGGTGGACCATACCAGCAATTACTATGTCATAGGCTTCACCGGCGCGAACATAACAACCAGAGAAGCCATGGCTGTCTACCGTAACGGCAGCCGGATTGCTCAGGGCAAGATTGTTATGGATGAAGAGCTGGATGCGGTTGGGTTCTTCTCGCACAAGAATACCCTGTCAGGCGTGGTTACCACCTATGTCCCTGAAACAAATCAGGTAGACGAAGTGTATGTGCTGGAAGAAGAGGATGAATCCCTTCTTGGCAGAAAGGAGCTTTTGTACGGAAAACCGCTCCTTCTCTACTTGCTGTATATGAAGCCGCAGGGCATGCAGCATGTGCTGCTTTATGATGTTGCAAAGCAGATTGTCCGCTTGGCGAACAAGAATGCCGAGGTGCCCCTCCCTGACCTTGAAGGAACAGAGGGTGCCGGGAGAACTGAAGGCAGCGGAACCAATCATGCATCCCTGACCTCCATGGCGGATACGGGTTACTAGCGAATCGGGAAAAAGCTGCGGCTGCCGGTTTTGGTAACGCCCCATGGCCGAGGTCGCAGCTTGATCCATACAAAAGACGCCGGAGCATTGCTCCGGCGTCTATTTTTGTTTGTGCTGCCGTTTACGAAGTGCAGGCAGATTGTCTGCAAAGGGTAAACGCTAGTTTTTCAGGCTGTGTATGGGGGCAGGAATACGTCCGCCAAGGCGGATGAAGTTCTCTGCGTTGCCGCCGGGAACGGGCATGATGCGCGCTTCGCCCAGCAGGCCGCCAAAGCTGACCAGGTCGCCCACACCCTTGCCGGGCACGGGGATGATGCGCACGGCCGTGGTCTTGGAGTTGATCATGCCAATGGCCATTTCGTCAGCGATGATGCCGGAAATGGTGGCGGCAGAGGTGTCGCCGGGAATGGCAACCATGTCGAGACCCACGGAGCATACGCTGGTCATTGCTTCAAGCTTTTCCAGCGTCAGTGCGCCGGATGCGGCAGCAGCGGCAATGCTGGAGTCTTCCGATACGGGAATGAACGCGCCGGAAAGCCCGCCCACGTGGGAGGATGCAAAGGCTCCGCCCTTCTTTACCGCATCGTTCAGCATGGCCAGCACGGCAGTGGAGCCGGGGGCACCAATGGAGGAAAGCCCCATGCTCTGGAAGATTTCGCCCACGGAGTCGCCCACTTCAGGGGTGGGAGCAAGGGAAAGGTCAGCCACACCAAAGGGCAGGCCCAGACGGGCGGCCACTTCGGTGCCGATGATTTCGCCAACACGCGTAACCTTGAAGGCGGTGCGCTTGATGACTTCGGCAATGTCGCTGAGTGTGCGGTTGGGGTTGCGCTCCATGGCACGGTCTATGGCCTTTTTGACCACGCCGGGGCCGGATACGCCAACGTTGATGACTACTTCAGGCTCGCCCACGCCAAGGTAGGCACCGGCCATGAAGGGCACGTCCTGCGGAATGTTGGCAAAGACCACCAGTTTGGCGCAGCCAAGTCCGCCGCGATCTGCAGTGCGGTTGGCAATGGACTTGATGGTTTCGCCCATCAGGGCCACGGCGTCCATGTTGATGCCGCTGCGCGAGGAAGCCACGTTGATGGAGGAACAGACGCAGTCCGTAACGGCCAAAGCTTCCGGTAAGGAATCGATAAGCGCACGGTCACCTCTCGTCATGCCCTTTTCTACCAGCGCGCCGAAACCGCCGAGGAAGTTGACGCCCGCAGCCTTTGCAGCGTCATCCAGCACCTTGCAGGCCTTGACCATCTGGTCGGGAGAGAACGAGGCGCACACAACCCCCATGGGGCTGACGCTGATGCGCTTGTTTACAACGGGAATGCCGTATTTGTCGCCAACCTCGTCGCAGGTGGCCACGAGCTTTTCGGCATATTTGCCGATCTTGGCGCGCACCTTGTCTGCAAAGGTGTCGAAGTTGTCGCTGGCGCAGTCGAAGAGGCTCACGCCCAGCGTGACGGTGCGTACGTCAAGGTGCTCGTTGCGGAGCATGGCCAGTGTGCTGAGTACTTCACGATCCGTCAGCATGTTCGGTTCCTTGTATGTAAATGGTGAAATATCGTCGGGGCCGGGGTCTTAGACGGGCTGCACGCGGTGCACGGCTTCAAAGATGTCGCGGTGCTGCATGCTCACGCGCACGGCGAGCTTGTCGGCCTCTTCGCGCAGTTCGGCGCGCAGAACGGCAATGTCCTTGGTAAGGGGCACGGCCACTTCGTATACGATGAGAGCGTTGCCGTCCTCTTTGCCACCGGGCATGAGGGCCTTGAGGTTCTCGATATTCACGTTGTGGCGGGAAAAGACGCCGGTGACGCCGGCAATAAGACCCGGACGGTCAGGACCGTCAACGGTAACGACATAGGGCTCGGTAGGGATGGTGTCGCCCCATCCGGAACCGTCAAACAGGCGGGTGGTGACGTTAAGGTCTACCTTGCGCTGTTCCAGACCGGCTTCGAGCTTGGCGTGCAGCGTTTCAATCTGCAGGGAATCCGGCACGTCTGCAATGACAATGGCCGCAAATTCGCTGTGCAGAATGGTCTGGCTGACTTCGTCGATATTGCAATCCAGCTCGTTCATGAGGCTGGACACCGCATGCACGATGCCCGGACAGTCACGTCCCAGAAAGGAAACTACTACTTTATACATGAAAGGAACTCCTAACCGGCTAGAGTGTACCGCGAGACCTTGTAAGGCAACGGCTCCGATGTCAAGCACTTCATCCCGGCCGTAACACCCTTGCCTGTAAGGTTGCCGCACCGGTTGGACCGCTGGGAAAACAGGCCCGTTTTTCGGGCTGCTCAAATCTGCAGCAAAGGGTGCAAAGCCTAGGGGCACATGGCATGCGCCGAACTCTTTGGTATTTCGCACAACAAGAGTTAATTTATGCTGACACTGATCTGAAAAGTATGATAAGTCTCAGTAACTTTATGGAGTTCCCCTTGGTTTTTCTCCGGGAAGGGGAGCACTGCACTGAGGCAGGAGAGTAGCAGGGCAAAGCGCATAAGCGTGAGCCGGTCTGCATTTTTGCTTGCCATAAAATTATAATACGCTATTAGTAACCATTATTTGCACTGGTTTGCACCGGTCCCGAGTCGGTGGTTCATATTCCAGGGTAATCCTTAACGAGACTCGCCAGCGGCGCGTTGTTGGCGAAATCCTTCTCTGAAAGGGGGAAAAGGTATGGATGTTGTTCTGTTGTCGAGGTTGCAGTTTGCTGTGACCGTATTCTTCCACTTCATTTTTGTTCCGCTCACGCTGGGCCTTTCCATCATACTTGCTGTGATGGAAACCAAGTACGTCCGCACCGGTGACGAGATGTACAAACGTATGGTCAAGTTCTGGGGCAAGTTGTTCATCATCAACTTCACCCTCGGCGTGGTGACGGGTATCACCCTCGAATTCCAGTTCGGCACCAACTGGTCCCGCTACTCGGAATATGTGGGGGACATCTTCGGCTCGCTGCTGGCCATTGAAGCCACGGCAGCCTTCTTCCTCGAATCCACCTTCCTTGCCGTATGGTGGTTCGGCTGGGAGAAAGTCTCCAAAAAGATGCACTGTTTCGCCATCTGGATGGTGGCATTCGCCTCCAACCTTTCCGCACTGTGGATCATCATCGCCAACGGTTTCATGCAGAACCCTGTCGGCTATGTCATCCGTAACGGCCGTGCGGAACTGGACGACTTCTTTGCCGTTGTGACCAACCCCTATTCCATGGGGCAGTATCCCCACACCGTCATCGCATCGTGGATGCTGGCAGGCTTCTTCGTGATGGGTGTTTCCGCATGGCATCTGCTGCGCAAGAACGAAGAACCCTTCTTCCAGAAGTCCTTCAAGTACGGTGCGGCCTTTGCGCTTATCTTTGCCGTGACCGTGGCCCTTACCGGTCACCATCAGGGTAACGTGGTAGCTGAACTGCAGCCCGCCAAGCTGGCTGCCATGGAATCCCACTGGGACACCATGAAGGGCGCTCCCATGAACCTGCTGGTCATGCCTGACGAAGCCAATGAAGGGAACGCCATTGAAGCTCTTGCCGTTCCCAAGGCGCTCTCCATTCTCGCTTTCAACGACCCCAATGCCGAAGTAAAGGGCCTCAAGGACTTCCCCAAGGAAGACCGTCCGCCCGTGCTCATCACCTTCCTCAGCTTCCGCGTGATGGTGGGCCTTGGCACCCTGTTCCCGATTCTCGCTGGCCTTGCATGGCTGTGGCGTGAAAAGATTCAGGAAAAGCCCTGGCTGCTCAAGGCACTCATGTACACCATTCCCCTGCCGTACATCGCCATCATGTTCGGTTGGACCGTGGCAGAAGTGGGCCGCCAGCCCTGGATCGTCTACGGAATGATGCGCACGAACGATGCGGTATCCCCCGTGGATGCCTCTTCGGTGCTGACCTCCATCATTGCCTTTGTGGTGGTTTATTCACTGCTGGGTGTGCTGGACATCTACCTGCTGCGCAAGTATGCGCTGAAGGGTCCCAAGAAGGCTTAGGGAAAACTCGCAGGCAACCTTTATCCAGAGGGTTACAATATGTTTTTGGAAACCGTATGGTTCATGCTTTGGGGCCTTCTCTGGGCCATCTACTTCATCCTTGACGGGTTCGATCTCGGCATGGGCACGCTGATGCCGTTCCTTGCCAAGAACGAAAAGGAAAAACGCACCATTTACAACGCTGCCGCTCCCTTCTGGGACGGTAACGAGGTGTGGCTCATCACCGCAGGCGGCGTAACCTTTGCCGCATTCCCCAAGGCGTATGCCGTTATGTTCAGCGCGCTCTATGCACCGCTGCTCATGCTGCTGTTCGCCCTGATCTTCCGCGCTGTCAGCTTTGAGTTCCGCAACAAGGTGGAATCCGATGCATGGCGCAAGGTGTGGGACTGCTTCCTCTTCCTTGGCAGCTTTGTCCCCGCGCTGCTGCTGGGCGTGGCCTTTGCCAACCTGTTCCAGGGCATTCCGATTGACGGCGAAGGTGTCTACCACGGCAACCTGCTCAAGCTGCTCAACCCCTACGGCCTGCTTGGCGGCGTGATGTTCGTGCTCATGTTCTGCCTGCACGGTGCCCTGTGGCTGGCCATCAAGTCTTCCGGCGAGCTGCATGAGCGCGCCATGAAGACCGCAGCCAACCTGTGGCCCTACTTCCTTGCTTCCGCCGTGGCGTTCCTTGCGGCCACCGCAGTGTACACCAACCTGTACGACAACTATCTGGCCATTCCCCCGCTCATGGGCGTGATCATTCTGGCTGTGGTGTCTCTGTTTACCACCCGTCTGTTCATTTCCAGCGATTCCACGGTGCTGGCATGGTCTTCCAGCGCAGTGACCATTCTGTGCTGCACCCTGTTCGGTGTGATCGGCATGTTCCCCGCGCTGATTCCTTCGAACATCGACAGCCTGTACCACATCACCATCTACAACGCCGCTTCCAGCACGCTGACGCTCAAGATCATGCTGGGTGTTGCGCTGACCTTCGTACCCGTCGTCATCTTCTATCAGGCATGGGTATACAAGGTGTTCTCCTTCAAGATCACGGACAAGGACCTTGCTTCCGACGAAGCATACTAGTCTGCGATTGCGATCTGCCGACAAACGAAGGCCGCCCGAAAGGGCGGCCTTTTTTTATTGTCTGGCTTCCAATGTGAGCCAAGCGCACCGCCGGTGCAATAACGGAGAAAGGCCGCCTGTTGGGAGGGCGGCCTTTCTCTGTGGGTGGGCTTTTCACGGGCTGGCATTGCGGTTGCGCCCCTAAGGGGTGGTTGACTTCTGCGGGAGGAGGCGTGCGTGCTTTCCGCAGAAGGGTGGTTCGGGGCGCAACCGCAACCACGCGGAGCGTGGTAGGGGGGTAGCTATGGTTAACAGGTCAGCCAGAGGCAGGCGTTGTTCAACTGTCTCATCACGTCTCTGGACACGGAGCCCATGAGCAGGCGTCGCATGAAGCTGTTGCCGTAGCCTGCGCGGCCCATGGCGACCACGGCAAACTTGCCCCGTTCGCACACGGAAAGGATGCCTGCTGCCGGATCGTTGTCCGTGACGACCCGCACCCGGATGGAATCGGAAGGTACGCCATGCTCTTCCAACGCATTGCGACACTCTTCGAAGATCACTTCCGGCGGGGTGGGGTTGTTGTTGCGGTCGCGCAGCACGCGCAGCAGCGTGACGTTTTGTGTGCCCTGCGAACCGAGGGTTTCGCCAACGTGGCGCACCATGTTCATGGCGTAGCGGGAACCGTCTACGCAGAGCAGTATGTCGCGGCGCTTTTCCACTATGGAGGGAGCAATCCACAGCGGAATGCCGCAGGAAGCGTCGATTACTTCGCGCGTGATGTCGGGAATGCCGTCCAGCATGGCCTCGAACCACGAACGCCCGCGATTGCCGAGCACGAGCGCATGGTGGTGATTGGCTGCGGATTCCTGAATCAGGTCAAGGGCCTTGGTCTGGTTCTGGGGACGGCTGATGAGGCTTATGTTGCCCTCGGGTATTCCGGCCTGCCGGAGCATGCCGCTGGCCAGCTGCAGGCTGTGTCTGCCCATTTCGCGGTGGCGGTTGTAGATGGCTTCATCCATTCTTCCTGCTTCCACGGGCAGGCCGTAAGGGCCGGGTGCCACACCGTGGCTGGGGGGCAGAAGATGCATGAGCCTGAAATGCATTCTGTCGAAGTCCTTGAAGAACTGCGAAATAAACTGAACTCCGAACAGATGTTCGGGCTGCTCGCCCACTGCGATGAGAAGACTGGGTATGTCCTGCACGTCGGCTCTGGGAGCTGTCTTGCTTGACTGCACTTCCTGTAGCATGGCTGTTCCTCCTGTGCGGTGACTTGCCCGCGGCGTTTGGGAAATTTTTCGCAAGGAGCATGCCAATATGGCCCCAAAAAAATGGTATGGCAAAACAGGAGGTTGCGATAGTCGCACAAAGAGGTGTGCGAGTGCTTACTGTAACGCATGCTGACACTTACTATTGGCAGTTGCCCCCATGAACGGCAAAAGCCCTTGCAGAGCGTGGCTTTGCAAGGGCGTTAAACAATCTGACACTCAACCGGATAACGGACAGTCAATCAGGACTCTTCGCCCCATGTTTTTGCACTGCGCCGGGCTTTTTTGAGCACGGTGTCCCACGTGTGCGTCATGAGGAACGATTCCGGTGCCCGCAGCACCATCGTGCAGAACAGTTCGGCAGGTATGGAGAAGAACAGCTCATCTGTCTTGAGAAACTTGCGGGCGGAAGGGTCCCAGCCGCCGAGCACGGCCCGGAGCTGTCCCTTTTCCTTGTACCGCAGTGGCCATGTTACGGCACCGCCGCAGGCTGCGCTCCATGGCGAGGACACCACTTCAGGATCGTTGGTGACAAAGGTTGCCAGCTGGTGCAGGCCACAGAGCGGTTCAGGGCGGGCAAAACAGAGCACCAGTTCCGGGTGTTCGTCTTCTGCAAACTGGTCGAGCGGCTTGATGACACAGTAAGGCTTGGGGGCAGGGCGCGGGTCGGTTATGGCAAATATGCGGCGCAGGGCATCCGGCGATTCGCAATAGCGCTCGCCTTCAGAAAAATTGGGAATACCCGTGGAAACATAGTGGATGATGGTTTCCGTTTGCGGGCCATGGAACCCCAGAAAGAAGGAACCGCCGGGACACCCGTACCGGTCGGCGGAAAACCATGCGGCAGTGTTCTTTTTTCTGGCGCGCCAGATGTTGCCGATGATGCAGGAGAAGCCGCCGAACACAGCCTGCCAGTTCACTTCTCCCCGTTGTTCCCGTTCGGGCGTGGGACGCTCAAGCGGTTGCGGCGAAAAGCCTTCTTCCGGCTCCTTGTCCGTATAGAAGAGACCCATCGGCATTTCGACCATGCCCAGCCGTTCGAGAAACTGGGGCAGGGCCGCCATGACCTTCGTCATGCCTGTCGCTATGTTCGTCTCATTGACGCCTTCAAATTCCATGTCCGCCTCCTTCATATGCGGGTATGCCCGAGCATGTGTTTCAGGTTCCGGAATGTTCCAGGCGTTCCACGAGCGATTCCAGCAGGTTCGCTGCCTTGTGCAGGGCTATGGGGTCCAGCCCCCGGGCAATGTCGTTTGCCCAGAGCACCTGTTTTTGATGTATGGTGTTCAGGGTTTCGCGCCCTTTTGCGGTGAGCATGACCAGCTTGGCCTTCTTGTGCGCCGGGTTGGCCGCAAAGGAAACCAGCCCGCGTTCAAAGAGTATGTTCACGGAGCGTTGCACGCTTTGCCGCGTCAGCCCCATGGTGTCGGCAATGCGCGGCACGGGCAGCGGGTCGTTCTTCAAAGCGCCCATCACCTGCCATAGTGCGCTTGAAAGGCCGTGCTCGCGGGTCAGTTCGTCACCGGCCGCGATGAGCCGTCCGTTCAGACGGAAGGTGGCAAGGAGCAGGCGGGTATATTCGTCTCCTTCGGGTGTTCTGTGATGCATCATGACAGAACATTGTCATTTTGACAGTGTTCTGTCAAATGATGTGGCAGGCCATCTTTCAGCCTGAATGCCTGCTCCGGCGGGTGTTCTTTCCAATCCTCGCACATCTGTGTACCATGGGCAAATGCCGGAGCTTCCGGAGCCTGCATCGTTACAATGGTGGCTCCGGGCCGGTTCGCTTGTCCGTCTTTTATCTTCCGCAAGGAGTTTTGATACATGAGTCGATTTACATCCGAAGCCGCTTTTCTCGCCTGCATCGACCGGCATTTCCCCAACGAGCACCCGCATATGGTGCGCGGCAGGGGGGATGACTGCGCTGTTCTCGCATGCCCTGAACGGATGAGCCTTTCCAGCGATCTGTTCCTTGAGGGCATTCATTTCCGGTGCAGCTACTTTTCACCTGCGGATATCGGGTACAAGTCCCTTGCCGTGAACCTGAGCGACCTTGCCGCATCGGGCGCTGTTCCGCTGGGGTTCAGCCTCGGCCTTATGGTGCCGCCCGCAGACCGCGAAGAGGCGTCGGCTGATCCTGCAGAGGGCGTAACCGGTGGTGCCCATGCGCAGTGCGTTCTGAACGGTGCGCCCATGGGAACGGAAGCGTATTGGGATGCCTTTTTCGAAGGCATGGCCGAGCTTGCGCGTGAACATGATGTTGCCCTGACAGGGGGTGACCTGAGCAAGGCACCCGTGCTGGGCGTTTCCGTCTCTGTATGGGGCGGACCTGCGGCCTCGGAGCAGGGGAGCGTGCCGTTTCTGCACCGCTCCGTGGCCAAGGCTGGCGACGTGGTGTTCATAACCGGCGATTTCGGGCTTGCCCGTATCGGGCTCATGGCGCTTGAAAGTATGGGCCGTGATGCGGAAAATTTGTATCCGCGTGCCGTGCGGGCGCATCTGCGCCCCGTGCCCAGAGTGGCAGACGGGCAGGCCATTGCCCGCTATGCGGCTGTGCAGGGTGGGGAGCCGCGTATGGGGCTCATGGATCTTTCCGACGGCCTTGCCCGCGATCTGCCGCGTCTGGTCGGCACCGATAAGGGCAGCCAGCTGTGCGTTGAACTGGAAATTCCGGAAGAGGCCGTGCACGAAGAGATAGCAACCTACTGCCTTGCCAACGATCTGCATGCTCTTGAGCAGGCCACGCTTGGGGGCGAGGATTATGCGCTTGTCGGCACCTGCCCGCCCGAGTGGCTGGAAGGTCTGCGCACGGTGCTGCCGGGGCTGCGCGTGCTGGGGCATGTTGCCAAGGGTGATGTGCATATGTTGAACGGCATGCCGTGGGAGCCGTGCGGGTTTGATCATTTTGCTTAGAAAATAACAAAGACCAGCTCTGCAGTTGCTCCTTGTATCGTGAGAGCATATACAGCATGAAGGATGAAGCCCGGAATCACGGCACTGCATGAGGGAGAAAGGAATGGACAGGGAGTTGCAGATTATCGGTACGGTCAGCTCGTCGCTGAAGCGCCTTGAAGAATGCCCCAAGCAGGGCGATGAAGGTGCCCCTGAAGCGTGGGTGGAAATTCATGAAGCCTTTGTTCCCGGACTGGATTCCCTTGTGGAAGGCCAGAACGTGACACTGCTGACTTGGATGCATCTTGCGGACCGCGAGGTGCTGGCCGTGCATCCTCGTGGCGACACGGACCGCCCGAAGCGCGGCGTGTTCAACACCCGCTCTCCCGCACGTCCCAATCCGGTGGGCATGCACGAGGTGCGCATTCTTGAGATCAAGCGCAATCTGCTGCGCGTGTTCCCGCTGGAAGTGATAGACGGCACCCCGGTCATCGACATCAAGTCGGAATTCATGCAGCGCAGGGGCGAGCAGGATGCCCGCACCGCATGGGGCAGCGGCATCCCCTCTCGCGAGGCGGATATGCTGCGCGATGTGTGCCGCCGTGCATGGCAGCGCAGGCTGCTTTCCGGCTTCAACGGCAATGTTTCCATGCGGCTGGGCGAAAACTGCCTTATCACCTGCACCGGTTCGGCCAAGGGCAACCTCAGACCGGGCGATCTTGCTCTCATGAGCATCGACACCGGTGAGGTGCTGGCAGGCGGCAAGCCATCTTCCGAGGCGGGCATGCATCTGGAAATCTACCGCAATCAGCCGCAGGCGCAGGCCGTGGTGCACACGCACCCGCCCAAGCTGCTGGCGCTCGGCGTGCGCGTGCCCGTGCAGGATATGCTGCGCCTGCCCATATTCGAATCCGACCTTATCCGGGCAAAATTCACCAGCATACGCGACAATGAACCCGGAACGCAGGCACTGGCGCGCGATGCCGGCCTTGCCGCGCGTCAGCATGAAGGCATCTATCTGGAACGCCACGGGCTTGCCTGCTGGGGGCCGGACCCCGCATGGGCACTGGCCTTGAGCGAAGAGATAGAGCATCTTGCGGGCGTGCACCTTGACGTTCTTGTCAAGGAATAGCGGCGTTCCCGTTTCATGCGGCTCCGCAGCTTGCAAAATCGTAATAAACGCGGTACTCGGCCCTTCCACCCTCACGATTGTGCGGGCGCACATTCCTGTGCCTGTAACAACCTGCACGGTGAGATAACGCATAAGGACATTAGAGGTTATGGCAGCCAAGAATCCTGATGGTTCCCCTGATTTTGCCCTGGACTTCGCCCCTGATTTCGCAAAGGGCGGAGGACTTCTTCCCGCCATCGCACAGGACCACGCCACCGGCGAGGTGCTGATGATGGCCTACATGAACGAAGAATCCTGGAACAAGACTCTGGAAACCGGCGAAGCCCATTACTGGAGCCGCAGCCGTGGCACCCTGTGGCATAAGGGCGGGACATCAGGCCATACCCAACATATCGAGGCCGTCCGCCTTGACTGCGACAGCGATACCATTCTGCTGCTCGTGGATCAGATTGGTGGCGCGGCCTGTCACAAAGGGTACAGAAGCTGTTTTTATCGTGAACGCAAGGATGGCAACGTGTCCATCTGCTCACCCCTCGTATTCGACCCCAAGGAGGTCTATAAATAATGTCCCAGGACCAGAACAACCAGCGTCAGATCAAGCTCGGCATTCCCAAGGGTTCCCTTCAGGATTCCACCCTCAATCTCTTTGAACGCTGCGGCTGGAAGGTGCGTCAGCATCATCGCAACTATTTCCCCGAAATCAACGATCCCGAAATCACCTGCCGCCTGTGCCGCGTGCAGGAGATTCCTCATTACATTCAGGACGGCATTCTGGACGTGGGCCTCACCGGCAAGGACTGGCTGCTGGAAACCGGCGCAGACGTGCATGTGGTTTCCGACCTTGTGTACTCCAAGGTATCCAACCGTCCCGCGCGCTGGGTTCTGGCCGTGGCCGGGGATGCTCCCTACCAGAAGCCGGAAGACCTTGCGGGCAAGCGCATTGCCACGGAACTGCTCGGCGTGACCAAGAAGTATTTTGCCGATCTGGGCATTCCGGTAGAGGTGTTCTATTCGTGGGGAGCCACGGAAGCCAAGGTGGTGGAAGGACTCGCCGACGCCATTGTGGAAGTAACCGAAACCGGCACCACCATCCGTGCCCACGGCCTGCGCATCATCGACGATGTGCTGGTGACCAATACTCAGCTCATTGCCAACAAGGCCACGTGGGAAGACCCGTGGAAGCGCAAGAAGATTCAGCAGATCGACCTGCTGTTGCAGGGCGCACTGCGCGCGGACGACCTTGTGGGCCTGAAGATGAACGTACCCGGCGACAAGCAGGATGCCATTCTCTCTCTTTTGCCCTCGCTGAATTCGCCCACCGTGTCCCAGCTCAAGGATTCCCACTGGCTTGCCGTGGAAATCGTTGTGGACCGCCGTATCGTGCGCGATCTCATTCCCCAGCTGGTGGACGCCGGTGCAGAAGGCATTATCGAGTATTCGCTGAACAAGATCGTGTAGCAGCCTGCTGCACACACCATGATGAAACAATGAAGGGAGGCCGTTTGGCCTCCCTTTTCTTTTGCGGATCAGAAGGAGAGAATCTGCATTTCCAGCATCTCCTTTTTCTTTTCAAGGAGTTTGTAGGAAGCGCTTTTTGTATCCTTGTTTGATTCTCTTTGTTTTAGCTGGGCCTCAACAAACTTGAACTGGTCCTCCAGTTCTTCCTTGGTGAGTTTGCGGTGCTCGATGGCGGAGCTTATGGCTTTGAGGCCGTTCATGAAGGAACAGGCGTTGTGATATTGCAGGGCGTCCATCATTCCGGTGTCTATGGAGTATGCAGATGTGTCCTTCTCCATGCCTTGCTGAAGGGCAGTACGCTTGCTGGTGCGGTCAAGGTCAATGGCCCGGGTTATGGCTATGGCGAGGGCGTTGTAATAAATTTCTTCGTTGAAGAGGGACCGCTCGCTGTTGGCCATGGCTGCGGTTCCGGCAAGAACCGACTTGGTGCCCTCGCCCCCCGCAAACGTGGCGGTTCCCGCAAGAATCGTTGTGAGTGTGCCGAAGCCGACGTTAAGAGACGCTGCATTGGCAAGAATGTCGCCTTTATGCTTCTCGCAGCGCAGGTCCGATAGCATGATGTATGACCGAAGAATCTGATTGCGGGCCTGCTTGGGGCTCAGGTTGGCGTATTTATCCTGTGTTCCTGATTTGCCTGAAACAGGGGCGGTTCCCTCTGTTCCCTGAGAGGTCGCGGCAGAACCGCTGTCCTTTTGGTCTTTGGCCTCAGTGTGAGAGGCGATTGTCGCCAACTTCGTGAACTCGTCGCTGGAAACGTCAATGAACAGCTCTCCATTTTTATTTTTGGTGAACATTGTGTCATCGGTTTTATTCATGACGTGCACATCGTTCACGACGTACAGACCGCCGCCGCAGCCGCAAAGCAGGCTGAAGCAGATCGGAAGTAAGGATACCTTCCACCACGATAGAGTCATGTAACTTCCCTCCAGTTAAAGGATTGCCGGATAGAAGGCCCAGTAACGGAGTAGAGCGCATGCGTCTTTTGTGGCGTTCGGGAAGAGGCGGAAAAGAGGGGAATATGAGGCGAGAGATACAGAGCCGCACTGACTCTATATCTGTTTTGAAATATGGCCGATGATAATGTATGTCACGTTGGAAACTGATAAGGGAGGCCGTTTGGCCTCCCTTATTTGAGATGTCAGGAGATGTTAGTCTGTCGCTGCAGGTTTGCTCCGGTCCAGCGCAGTTCTGATGGATTGCTCCAGCTTGGTGGACAGGGCCTTGCGCCCTTGTGATGGGCCGAGTGCGGTGTAATCCCTGCCAAAGACCGGATCGAGCAGCTCAAGGCGTATGGCAAAGGGAACGGGAATGACTCCGCCGCGCGGCAGGCTCTTTTCCACCCCGTGTATGCAGACCGGATAGACAGGAATGTCGGGAAACTCCATCGCAAGCTTGCCTATGCCGCCTTTGAATTCCTGCAGCTCTCCGGGCTTGCCGCGAGTACCTTCGGGGAACAGCACCAGCGAATAGCCTTCGCGCAGGGCCTGATGCAGCGGCTCCATGGCGTTGGCGGCATTCCGTGCCCGCCTGTCGAGCAGCAGCATGTTGAAGAGTGCCTTGCCCGCCATTCCTCCAAGACCGTGACTGAAGTAGTCACCGGCCGCCACAACCTTGACGCGGTTTATGAGGCTGAGGGGGAACAGCCGCAGAAGCATCACCGTATCAAGATGGCTGTTATGGTTGGCCACCACCATGCACTGGCTGCGGCAAGCCGACCGTACGGCCGGATACCCGAAGAGCAGCGCAATAAGACAGCGGCAGACCGCATGCAGACAAACGCGCAGCATCTTAGAAATACTGCCAGTAGATAAGGTGGAAGACGATGGGCACGGTGAAGACCAGGCTGTCTATCCGGTCGATGATGCCACCGTGTCCCGGCAGCGACGAGCCGGAATCCTTGACCCCGATATCGCGTTTGACCATGGAAAAGGCCAGGTCGCCGAACAGGCCGAGCATGCCTATCATGAAACCGACAAGGGCGCTGTAGGCATACGACATCCTTCCATCCGGGAAGTCCGGCATGAGGGGAACAAACACCAGCGAGAGCAGGGCGATGAGCACGGCGGAAACAAGTCCTGCGGCCCATGTTTTCTTGGGGCTGATCTCGGCTGCGATCTTGCGGTCAAGGAACGATCTGAGCTTGCCTTCAGGCATTGCTGCAGCTCTTCGGGCCAGCCCCTTGCCCACCCAGAAGGAGAGCAGGTCGCGGGCTTCTGTCAGCGCAATGCAATACATGAGCACGATGGGTCCCATGTTGATCATGAAGAGGCAGTGCCCGAAGTTGTGGACAAAGAACATGAAGCCCAGCGCGATTATTCCCATGGACTTCAGGCAGCCCTGTGTCCGGTTCTGCAATATGAACAGTATGGGTATGAGCAGAAAGACATAGACCGGAACAAGAATGAGGAAGAGATTGTACCACTCTATGTAGGCCAGCAGAATGCTGGTGGGAAGGGCCAGATAGCTTGCGAGACTGGCGCCCCTGTCCTTGAAGGAGAGACTCTTGTCTCCCGCTTTGTCGTGCATGGGCAGCAGGGTCTCGTATTCGCGCAGCGCAGCAAAGGACAGGAACCCCAGAAACAGGAACGAGACCATGCGATGGGTGGAAAGGGCCAGCATGAATACGGCCACCATCCACCACCATGTTATGGTTCTGTCGCGGATTTCCGGCCCCATGGCCATTTCCTTGGCTTCCATGACGCGCCAGATGATGGAGAACAGCGAGAGAAGTCCCACCAGAACGGCCATTATCCAGAGCATCTCGGTCTGGCCCTTCATGTGCAGCAGCACGAAGGAAGCGCCAATGACAACAAGAAGCACCAGCTTGTTGAGCAGGGTCATGCCGCTACCTGCCTATCCACGTATAGGATTCGTACTTCTTGCCCTCGGCGACCATGAGCGTCTTTTTGATGCGCACTATGCTTGTCATCAGCACGAAGCAGCAGACAATGCTGATGTATATGCCGCCGTATTCGATGAAACCGGGGAAGATGTAGCAGAGCAGGGCAAAGGCACCTATCCAGATGGCGCGGTCGGGCTTGCCGCCGAAGAAGGTTTCGTGCCGACGCACGCCACCGGGCAGGCTTTTGCCCAGCACGCCGAAGTATTCTGCCATCCAGATGAGCACGATGAATATGAAGACTGGCATGTCCGGCAACTGGGGCACGAACAGAAGCACGCCGTAGCATATGGTATCGCCGATCACGTCCAGAGCTTCGTTGCAAAGCTCTCCAGCCACACTGCCGGTCTGGTATTCTCTGGCAAGCATGCCGTCCAGCGCGTTCATGGCCATACGCAGAACAAGAAATACCGGCGTGAGCACCAGCATCCAGCTGCATGCCTCAAAGCGAAGGCCCAGAAAAAGCGACAGAGCCACAAGAAAAACGAAGACCATACCAAGTATCGTTGCCTGATTGGCCGTCATCCATGATCCACCCAGCCAGCGAACGACCTTCTGGAAATTGCCTTTTTGCAGATACAACATGAAAATATACCGCGTTCCATGCCCGCCAGCCCCCCGGCATGCGGATCATGTCACGTTCGTTACAGAGTTTGCCCAGCGTTGTTCACCATCCGTTGCCGGATTGAATACCTGCCGTATCGCAACGAGATGTTTGAAGCAAGAAATACATGGAATAGTATATTGCGGTCCAAGATCTTGCTGTAAGACTTGCAATCCCGCGCAATTATCTTGCAGGGCTGAAGAAAAGGGGAGAAGGCAGTTGTGCCTTCTCCCCTCAAGCATTGCATGGTTTCAGATGCTAGCCTTTGCGCCTTCTGAGCAGCAGGGCGCCAAGGAGCAGGTTGGCCAGCAGGCTCAGCCCCAGAATGGTACGCTCGGCCATGGGTGGGGTTCCCGCTGACTGGGCAGCACTGTATGCGCCGTCACCGGAAGCGGCCTCACCGGATGTGGTGTCACCGGATGTCAGCATGGCCTCCGTCACGGTAACGGCCATGACGCCTTTATGCCCTGTGCCGTCCGATGCTTCCACCCGCCATTCACCCGGCCTGTCCGGCACAAAGGCAAACTTGCCCTGTGCGTCCGTTCTGCCGTTCTGGAACTCAAGGTCAGGTGTGCTCTGCGGGCCGAACACCAGCACGGGAACGTACGACATGGGCTCGTTGCCGCTGTAGGCAAAGAACACGGTAAGGGCCTTTGATTCCGCCATGCCGTAACTCACACCGTGCCCCAAGGCAGGGCTGGCATTTATAACCAGCATGGCAATGGCAAACAACAATCTGCGCATGGCTAGTGCGCTGCCCCGCGTACGGGGAATACCAGCGTGGCACGCATGACGTGCTGCTCGTAGTTGCCGCCCTTTTCATCCACGGCATACTGCACGCGCACCATCCACAGCCCCGGAGCGGATATGGGCAGGGCTGCTTCGCCTTCGCCGTAGGGTTCGGTAAAGCAGGCGTAGGTGTTGGGAAGATCGGTGAAACCGTCATAGGTTGCGGTTACTGCTTCGGGAGAAACGGGTTTGCCCTTGTGCAGAATGCGCACCTTGAGAATATCACCCGGCTTCAGGGCAAGCGGGTTGTTGAGCGGCACAATTTCAAGCTCGTCGCCCACCACGGTGTTCCAGCCATCGGTCTTTCCGTCCACGGCCAGCAGGGTCTTGCTGAATTTTTCGTATTTGCGCGACCATATCACCCCCGGCAGCGATGCACGGTCACCCTTGAGAATGCCCTTGGGGGTCTTGCTCCATATTTCGCCGAGCCGGTGCCCGCGAATGACGGCTGCACCGCCTCCCTTCAGCGTAACAACGCCCGTGTAGGCCTTGAAGGCTTCGTCGGCCTTCAGGGGCACCTGCTTGCCAAGGTAGCTGGCCTGCACGCTGGCAGCATCTTCCAGTTCTTCGCTTTTCATGAACACATGCGATGCCCCAAGGCTTATGGGCAGTTCCTGTCCGGCGGTGTAGGTGTTCCAGTATTGGGGAACAACAAGAAATTCGTGGGCATAGGCGGGAAAGGCCGAGGCCAGCAGCAGGGCAAATCCGAGCATGGCAATGGGAAAACGTTTCATCAGATCCTCCTGTGAGTTTTGTAAGGTGCTAGGTAGCACAAAATCACAAAAGGTGTCACGTATTGTTGCTCAACTAAAGTTTTGTGAATCCCATGGGTTATTCATTAGTGAAAAAATATATTGATTTTGATTTTCATTTTCACTACCAATGGGCCCATGACGATCGGGGAGGGACTGAACACACTCATGTATCAGAAAGAAGAAGAATGCATCGAACGGGCGGAGGAATTTCTGGCTACCGTGCTGACCGGCACGGATGCCGAGGCCCCCTTCGGTGAATTGCTGGATGTGGCCCGCAAACTGCTGCGGCAATCGCGCAGGCTCGTCACCATGGGGGACCGCATGCAGGGCCAGCTGAGCACGCTCAATGATGAACTTACCCATATGGCCCGCACCGATGCCCTGACCGGGCTGGATAACCGCAGGCATTTCATGGATCAGGCCCGCCGCGAATTTTCCCGCTCCCGCAGGACAGGCATGCCCCTGACCCTTCTGTTGCTTGACGCGGACCATTTCAAATCCGTGAACGACACCTGGGGCCACGATGTGGGCGACAAGGTGCTGCAGGAAATTGCGGATGTGCTGCGCACGTCCGTCCGCGCCCACGACGTTGCCGCCCGTTTCGGGGGGGAGGAGTTCGTGGTGCTTCTGCCGGAAACGGACTGCCGCGAGGCGGCCATCATCTCCGAACGCGTCCGTGCTGCCGTGGAACACCGCCTGCTCAGGGTTGACGATTGTGCCGTGCAGGTAACGCTGTCTGTCGGCTGCACCACCGTCAGCTCATGGGAACGCAATATGGATGTCGATGCCCTGCTCAAGCGGGCCGATGTCGCCCTGTATGCCGCCAAGAAAAACGGCCGCAACAGGGTAGAGCGTTATCCCGGCCCGACCTGCGGTCCCATCTGCTCTTCCGCCGCCACCGGCCATCCCACTCAATAGGTGCCTCATGCGAATCAGAAAAGAAGAAGCTCCGCAGCGGGTGTGCTCGCTGCGCAAGGGCTGCCATGGTTCCGGCCTGCTCTCCGGCGTGCGCACGGTGAGCAAGATGCGTTGCATTCTGGTGCTGTGCCTCATCGCCTGCCCCCTTGCTCTGCTGCTTGCCATGGAAGGGCAGGCGCATACCGAGATGATCAATATTCTGGCGGGCTGGATAGCCCTTGGGTTCATCATGCTCATGCCGCTCTCTCACTGGCTTTCCGACCTGCTGGTGCTGCGCAACGTGCGGGAGCTGAACGGCCTGTGCGAGCAGATGAAAACCGGCAACCTCACCCCCTTTGCCGAGCCGCCCACCGAACCGGAAGGCGGCGATGCCTTGCAGGCACTGCGCTACAACATGTTCTGGATAGGGCACATAATAGACAGCCGTCAGCGTGCCCTGAACGGTGCCATGCGCAACCTGCATGCCGCGCAGGAGCAGCTTGTGCAGTCCATCGAATATGCAGGGCTCATCCAGAATGCCTTTCTGCCTTCCAAGCAGACCCTGCACGAGCTGTTTGCCGATCATTTTCTCATCTGGGACCAGCGCGATGCCGTGGGCGGCGATGCCTACTGGGTAAAGCGCACGGAGCGGGGATTCATTCTGGCCGTGGTGGACTGCACGGGGCATGGCGTACCCGGCGCGTTCATGACGCTCATCGTGCATTCCCTGTTCGAGCGGCTTGAGGTGAACGCGATGCAGGCCGACCCCGCCGCCGTGATCGGTGCCATGAACAGGTCCATCCGTCAGGCACTGGCGCAGGACCGCGAGAACCCTCTTTCAGACGATGGCATGGACTGCGCCGTGGTCTATGTGGATGTTGCTGATGGCATGTTGCACTTTGCCGGTGCGCGCAGCTCGCTCTATGTGCGGTCCGCTCAGGGCGAGGTGCTGGAAATAAAGGGTGATCGCTGCGGGGCAGGCTATGTGCGCACGCCTGAGGATCATGTCTTTTCCAGTCATTCGCTGCGCATTGCGCCTGGCATGCGGTTCTATTGCCTTTCCGACGGGCTTGTAGATCAGGTGGGCGGCGTGAAGCACCTGCCTTTCGGCAAGAGCCGTTTCAAGGATTTTGTCAGCCGTTGCGGTGAACTGCCTTTTGACCGGCAAAAGGTTCTGCTGGAAGAGCAGTTCAAGGAATACATGGGGCGCGAGGCGCGTCGGGACGACGTGACCGTGCTCGGTTTTATGATGCATACAAGGTAGTGAAATGAATATGAACATGCTTTCCTATCATGAAACCATGAGCCGCGAGGGGGTGGTGCTGTATTACAACGGCCCCATTTCGCAGAGCGTGGTGGAAGGTGTCGGCGATATGATGAGCCGCAAGATGGTGATTGAGGATAATGGCATGCAGCTGGCCCAGAAGCTGATTTCAGATCTGGTGGAACAGATGCAGAATGTGATCTGCTACGCGCAGGATATCTGTACCCCTGCAGTGTGCATGGGCACCGGCCAGATCATGGTCGGCCGTAACGGCGAGGAATTCTATGTGGCGTGCGGCAACCCCGTCAGCCGCAACCGCGAGGCCCGCATCCGCGAGCGCATAGACATTGTGAACGGCATGTCGCGCGAGGAGCTCAAGGCCTATTACAAGGAACAGCGTCGCAAGGGACCGGACGAGGATTCCTGCGGGGCCGGGTTGGGGTTCATTGAAATGGCCCGCAAGGCGAGCCGCCCGCTGCAATACCGCTTTGATCCCATAGACGACGAGACATCCTTCTTTGCCGTGAAGGTGCATGTATAGGAAGAGAGGCATACATGAGTTCCCTGAGACACTTCATCGTGGAGCCGACCAAGTCGTCTCCCGCCATAGACTTCAACCCGGAGACGCACAGCATGAGCCTGCGCGGGGAATCGTATCCCGAAAACTGCGCACGCTTTTACGAACCGGTGTTTGACTGGCTGCGTGATTACCTTGCCGCCTCGCAATCCGAGCCCATGGTACTGGATATGGAGATCATCTACTTCAATAGTTCCAGCTCCAAGGCCTTCATGGATCTTTTTGACCTGCTGGACGGTGCGGCGCAGGCGGGCAAGCCCGTGAACGTGCGCTGGTGCTATCATGAGGAAAATGAAACGGCCCTCGAATGCGGCGAGGAATTTCAGGAAGACGTGCAGCACATGTCGTTTGAGCTGGTGCCGGTGGCTGCCTGATCCATACCCATTCCGCATGACCCTGCCTGCACATGCGGCAGGGGCGATTGCATGACGCGGGGCTCTCCCGCGTTTGACAGGTCCGGCCTTGGGATTCCCGAGGTGCGGGCCTGCCGTCGTATTTTCCGCCTTGCTGTTTGTCCTGTCTTGTCTGGGTACCCCTTGTCGGCCCCTCGTTGAATCCGGCCCCCTTGACCAGACCTGCTGCTCGCGGCACTGTGCTTCTGGTGCGGTGCATGGTGGCACTGCGGGTACGATATTCCCGGTAATCCCGATAACCCCTGACAGACAAGGCGACAGAACATGACGCGCATTCCTGAAAAGCTCTATGGCATCATCGGGCATCCGCTCGGGCATACCATGAGCCCCGCCCTGCATAACTGGGGTTTTGAACGGTGCGGCATTGCGGCCGCATATATGGCGTTTCCCACCCCGCCTGAAAAGCTGGCGGACTTTGTTGCGGCCTTCCGCACGCTGCCTCTTTCCGGTGCCAGTGTGACCATTCCGCACAAGGAAACAATCATGCCCATGCTGGACGGCATAACCCCGCTGGCACAGGCCGTGGGCGCCGTAAATACCCTCTACTGGGATAACGGCAGGCTGATGGGCGATAATACGGACATCACCGGCTTTCTCTCCCCCCTGCGACAGCATGCGGGGCGCATAGGCAGTGCGCTTGTGCTGGGTGCAGGCGGTGCGGCCAAGGCCGTGCTTGCCGGACTGGGCGAACTGGGCGTGGCAAACGTGACCATAACCAACCGTTCGCCGGAACGGGCGGCTGCGGTGGCGCAGCCCTTTGGCGCGGCAGTGGTGGCGTGGGATGACCGCACAAAGGTGCAGGCCGATCTGGTGATCAATTCCACCCCGCTGGGCATGAGCGGCGATAATGCAGACCGCACTCCCTATCCTGCAGATGCCTTTGCAGGACACAGGGGCATTGCCTATGATCTTGTGTATAACCCGTTACGCACCCGTTTTATTGAAGAAGCAGAAGCCGCAGGCTGGCAGACGCTGGATGGTCTGCATATGTTTGCTGCGCAGGGCAGAGAGCAGTTTCGCATCTGGACAGGCGCAGAATTGCCTCTTGAAGAGGTGCGCGACTGCATACGGAAGATACTGTCGTTGTAACGCAGCAAGAGATGCATCTGTATCCCCGTCCGGATATTTCATTCGGATGGGGGTTTTATTTTGTAATCTTGTGTAGTAAAGGCAGCGGCAAAACACATTGCAAGGGGCAATTATGGAATTGCAGGAAAACGACGTATTGTATGCGGGGGGCGCATCAAATGGTCAGGGCATGCCACAGGCTGAGCCCGTGCAAGGTGGGGGATTCACCTTTAGCGGCGAAGGCAGAAACGGCTTTCGTCAATTCGTGGAATTCAAGGGCAGCGGTTGGGAGCTGTTCAAAATTTGTATTGTGAACTTTCTGCTCACAATTGTTACGCTCGGCATCTATCATTTCTGGGCCAAGGCGCGGGTTCGCAAATATTTGTGGTCGCACACGGTGGTGGAAGGGGAACCGCTGGAATACACCGGCACGGGCAAGGAACTGTTTTTCGGCTTCCTTATCGTGGTCGGGGTGTTCATTCTGTACATGGTGGTGCAGATGCTTCTTGAGCGCATCCACCCCGGTCTTTCCGTTCTGGCGGCGCTTCTGCTCATGCCTTTCTGGTTTTTTGCTACCTACAGGGCTGTGCGTTACCGCCTGACCCGTACCCGCTGGCGCGGTATCCGCCTCAACCTTTCCGGTAGCGCATGGAAGTACATGTTCCTCGCGCTGGGGCAGAGCCTGCTGAACCTGATTACGCTGTCGCTGTGGTATCCCAAATCGTGCGCGGTGCTGCGCAAGCGCATCATCGGCAACATCTGGTACGGCAACCGCAACTTCACCTTTTCCGGCAAGGCGGCTCCGCTCTATGTGTCTTATCTGGTGGCGGTGCTCGCCATAATCGGGTTTGGTGTTGCCGGTTTCATGCTGGCAGATCTGCCCACGGCATTCCAGCAGATGAACTCCAATCCCGGACCGGAGGGCTTCAAGTCCCTCGCCATCGCCATGGGCACGTTCTACGGCATGTTGATTCTGGGTGTTCTGGTGTCCCAGTGGTTCATGTGCGTGCTCATCCGGTGGGAAGTGGGCAATACCGGTTTTCCGGGCGTGCGGTTCCGCAGCTCTCTCACCTTTGGCAGATACTTCTGGGTGCAGGTGAGCAACCTGTTTCTGGTGCTGCTGACGCTGGGCATCGGCACGCCTTGGGCAGCGGTGCGGAGCTTGCGGTTGTATCTGAACACGCTCGATGTGGAAGGAAACCTTGATTACGCCCATCTTGCGCAGGATGCGCAGGAAGCGCCGAAGTTCGGCGAAGGGTTCCTCGAAGCGTTTGACGTGGACCTTGCCGTGTAGGGGGGAGCATGACGCAACCTGACCCTTCTTTGACTCATATTCCGGCGGCTTTCCCTGAATCACCTGAACAGGGGAAGCCTGCCGGCTTTCGTTATTACGACGGCCATTCTGCCCAGCCGCATGCGGTAGATATTCGTCCGGCAGGGAGCCATCTGCAGATTGTTTCCCCGGCAGGGGCTTCCATGGCTTCGTGGAGTCTGGACAGCATAGTGCTGCCGGATTTCATGAATCCGCCCTACAGCCTTATCCACTTGCAGAAAGGCGGGCAGGATACGGGCGAGCGTCTGACCGTAATGGACCGGGCTGCACACGACAGGCTTGCGCCTCTGCTGCTCGGCG
>JBKEAK010000021.1:0-8747 GCA_047972125.1 Halodesulfovibrio sp. | reverse complement strand
TCTGATGGTTTCCTTCAGCGTGGCGGCATCGGGGCAGTATACCGCTTCCACTCTGCCGTTGATCAGCTTCTGCAAGTTGAGCAAGGTAGCGAAATCACCCGTGGTGGGATCAAAGCGTGCACCGCTGGCGAGTAGTTCCTTGGGCGTCCACACGCCCACAATGCTGCCTATGCGCATGCGTTTGAGCGAGGTGGCGGGGGTGTATTCCTTGAGGGGGTGGTTCTCCAGCACGGCCAGAGATGCCGTCAGCTGCCAGAAGGGACGGGCCGGATACTGGAATATGTGTTCCCGTTCAGGCGTTCTGGAAAGCACGAGGATGCCGTCAAGCTTGCGGGAATCAAAATCGTGGATGAGCCGGGCAAAGGGGAACGGGCCTACCAGTTCGATGGGCATGCCCATGAGCGGGGCTATGTGCTTGGTAAGCAGGTCCACGGCGGCTCCTGCAGCCTGACCGGATGGCAGTACATAGGCATGGGGCGGTGTCAGAAAATAGCCCACTCGCAGCACGGACGGCTTCTGCTCGGGGCCGTGCCCGCTTGCCGGTGCAGGGGCGGGCATGACAAGGCACATGCATGCCAGCAGAATGGCACGACAGAGAAGAGCAGCGACCTGCCTGAAAGTGAAAAAAGGACGCATAGTGCCTGCCTGTGTGGGATGCGGGGATACTACGGACGAGCGCCGGACGAGTCAACGCCAAGTCGGCCGCTGCCAAGACGAACAGAACCGTTTGTCTGGTATTGCAGATGGTTCGCACACAATAAAGGGCCGGACACCCCGTCCGGCCCTTTGCTCATGACTTCCTATGGCGGCTCGCTATCCGCCATATTACTGCTCCCCGAAAAGGGAAAGAAATTCGCCGTATCCGTCCTTGACCAGATCTTCCTTGGGAATGAAACGCAGGGCTGCGGAATTCATGCAGTAGCGCAGTCCGGTAGGCGGCGGTCCGTCGTTGAATACATGTCCCAGATGTGAATCAGCATGTTTGCTGCGAACTTCCGTTCGGGTCACGAAGAGATGCCTGTCTTCGCGTTCCACGATATTTTCTGCGGCCAGCGGTTGCCAGAAGCTCGGCCAGCCTGTGCCGGAATCATATTTGTGCGTCGAACTGAACAGCGGTTCTCCGGAAACAACATCAACATAAATGCCTTCGCGGTGGTTATCCGCATATTCATTGCGGAAAGGCGGCTCGGTTCCTTCCTCCTGCGTTACTTGATACTGCAGGTTCGTCAGGCGGGACCTGAGCTCTTCCTTGTCCGGCTTCACAAATGTTTTCCAGCCATCCGCTGCCATGGCGTCCCCGGCGACAACCAGCAGCGCGATGACCAGAACAGGCATGAGAATTTTCAACCAGATGGCGATATTCATGTCGAACTCCTGTGGCATCCGCTTCAGAATCAGGTATTGGTCATGCCTTTGTGCGAAACGGTACGTTGCTAGAGAATATGTCGTCTTCCAATATCCTTTGTCATTTCCCGCTATCAAAATTAATAGTAACTCTTTTTATTAAGTCAAACCTTCAGCAGGTGATTAATGTGAGGTGACTTTGCGTTTCATGGTGGTTATAGTGATTGCAAGTGAGGAACCCCATGCGTATTGATGCCAACCTATCCGCGCTGGATGCCTTTGCGCTCAGCCAGCAGGCAACCGCCAACGATGTGGCCAATGCCAATACGGACGGCTACAAGTCCAGCGATGTGCTGCTTGAAACCGGACCGGACGGGCAGGGGGTGCAGGTTTCCGAGGTGCGGCAGGATACGTCTGCCGGACCTGTGGTGGGGTATGCTGATGTATCGTATGTTCAGCAGGGGGGCGATACGGCAGCGCAGGAAGTGGTGGAAGGCTCCAACACGGATTACGTGCATGAAACGGTGAACATGATCCGTGACGAAAACGCATATGCCGCCAACGTGCGGGCCATTCAGTCGCAGATGGAGCTTATCGGTAACTTTATTGACGAGGTGGCGTGAGCCGCGCATGCACAGGTTTGAACCGGTTTTTTGGGGGATACGGAAAGCTGCGCCGAAAGGTGCGGTTTTTTTTTAGATATTCTCTATATTATAGTTGACTTTGTGTCATATTCTTGACACTCATGTGCACTATGTAGTCAGGATATTCTTGCTCGTATTCCCTTTGCACGGGCAATATCGAAACCGGAGGCGCAATGGACCTCAAAACCACCGGCATCATCGGCCAGTCCACTTCCCTGCTGGAAGTCTTCAAAATTCTCGCCAAAGTAGCTCCCACCGACAGCACCGTTCTCGTTACCGGCGAATCCGGTACCGGCAAGGAGCTGCTCGTGCGCGCCCTGCATGCCAACAGCCTTCGGCATCAGGCTCCCTTTGTGCCCATAAACTGCGGGGCCATTCCCAAGGAGCTTCTGGAATCGGAACTTTTCGGCCATGAAAAGGGCGCCTTTACCCATGCCATCCGCAGCCGGCCCGGCCGGTTTGAAATGGCGGACGGCGGCACCATCTTCCTTGATGAAATCGGGGAAATGGACCTGCCGCTGCAGGTGAAGATTCTGCGCGTGCTGCAGGAAAAAGAGATAGAGCGTGTCGGCGGTACGTGCACCAAAAAGGTGGATGTGCGCATTGTGGCTGCCACCAACCGTGACCTTGAAGACGAGGTGCGGGCCGGACGCTTCCGCGAAGACCTGTTCTACCGCCTGAACGTCATTCCCATGCATCTGCCTGCCCTGCGGGACCGCGGCGGCGACATATTGGTACTTGCCGAATATTTTCTCGAAAAGTTCTGCGAGCGCAAAGGGCGCGTAAAGCTCTGCCTTTCCGATGACACGCGCAAGGTGCTTGCCGCCTACCGCTGGCCCGGCAACGTGCGTGAGCTTGAGAACTTCATGGAGCGGCTCAGCATTCTGTGCGACGAAGATCTGGTGCAGCCTACCGACCTTCCTGTCAAAATTCTCGATGATGTGGGCGATATCGTCACCCTGCCGGAACCGCCGGAACCGATGCAGCCAGCCGCAGCCATGCAGCAGGGCTTCGTGTGGCCCCGCATAGAGCATCTGCGCGAGCATGGGCTCGGCCTCAAGGAATTCCTTGATCTGGCGGAAGAAAAACTGCTGCTGGAAGCGCTTGATATGGCTGACGGAGTCAAGAATCAGGCGGCCGAGATTCTGGGCGTAAAACGCACCACTCTGATCGAGAAGCTCAAAAAGAAAAAACTTGAGTAGCTATCATCAAGTATTCCCGAAAGTTATCCGATAAGATCAGACTGGGATGCCGGATGCGCCGCATCGGCGGCCAACTGTGGTAACAGGCATATTCTTAGTATTGCATGCAACTTGCATTTAAATCCGGAGTGAGTCGTATAGCTGCCACCAGAATGATCTGGTCTCTTCTTGCGGCATGCGGGATCTGGCTGGCAACCGCCGGTCCTGCCATGGCCCTGACTTGGTACTGGGGTGCCCATCCGGACAAGGAACGTCTGGTATTGGTGCTCGACAGACCGGCAGACGGCTATTCGCTTGAAAGAACCGGCAAACAGACGCTCACGCTCACGCTGCCTGCAAATGCCGCAGGGCAACTGAAGGCACAGACTCCGGTCAAGCCGCTGGGCGGCGCCAAGCTGCTTGGCAGACCCTCCGGCAGCGGCCGCACTGTTACCATTCCCACCAAGACAGCCGCATTCGGCTATATTTCCACCACGGTCAGCGGCAACAAGATTGTCGTGGACCTGTTCCGCGATCCCATCGGTGCCCGCTGGAAGCCGCGCAAGGATACCCCGGCCCAGCCTGTGGCAACGCCGGAAGCGGCCGCTCCGACTCCTGCGCCCCCTGCTGACCAGGCTCCTGCTGTTCAGGCTCCGGCAGCGCAGGCCGCCGCAGCCACGGCTGCGAAACCGGCCCAGCCCGCTGCAAACGCCACCCCAGCCTCTCCTTTGGATGCGCTCAAAAGGGTGGAGATGCCTGTGCGCGGCCAGAAAACACCCGTGCTCGAAAAACCGGGAACGCGTTCATTGAACAAGGTGCTGCCGCCACCGCTGAATGCGACCGCGCTTGAAGAACCCCCTGCGTCCCCGACAGCACAAACGGAACCCCAAACCCCGATGGTGACCGTACCGGCCCAGCCTGCTCCCAAGGTGAGCTCGCCGCCGGAACGTCCTTTTTTTGCCGTACCCTATACCTATCGTTCCCGCATAAACACGGGTGGCCCGGAAGACTGGAAGGAGCAGATTCGTCCTCCTGCACCGGTCGTGGTTGATTCGCCCATGCCCAATGCTGATGGCGGCATTCGTGCCCGTGTTTCCAAAGCTCCGGAAGCGTGGCGCAACGAAGCGTCTCAGGACGTGCCGCAGGAAGCTGTAGCCATAGCCCGCAAGATTCAGGAAGCCAAACTGGCCATGGAACGGGAAAAGGCTGAAAAGCTGGCCCGCGAACAGGCAGAACGGCAGATACAGGCCGAGAACGAGCGGCTGGCCAAGGAAAAAGCGCTGGAAGAAGCCAGAACCGGGAAGAAGACCGCTGCCAAGCCGCCTGTTCAGCAGAAGAATGCCAAGGGCGCAACAAATTCGTCCGGCACTATTTCGCCTGCTCAGCCTGCCGGTTCTCAGTCGGCTGCTGCTGTCCCCGCTGTTCCTGCTCAGCCTGCTCCGGGCGTGCAGTCAGTGCCGCAGGGGCCGGAATTTGCCGTGCGGGCCAAGGTGGCACCTCCCGGTCAGGTAACCACTGTCCGGCGTGCGCCGGATGCCCCTCGTCAGGCCCAGCCTTCCGCACCGGTTGCTGTTTCCGGAAACGCCTCGGCTCCCGCAGTTGCACAGCAGCCTTTGCAGGCGGCTCAGCCAGTCCTCCCTGTCCCTGCGGCAGGCGCGGACGCGACCCGTTTTACGGTCAGCAAGCAGGTGCCCCCGGCACCCAAATATCCCGATCTGCAGCCAGCCTTTGCCGATGCCTCCGAACCCAAGGTGGCTCCCCAGCCAGTGGAAGTGCCCAAGCCCCAGCTTGAAGAGGTGGTGAGCAACAAGCCCGCACCGCCGGAACCCAAGGTGGTGTATGTGGACAAGGACGGCAACCCCATTCCCCCGCCGCCTGACCCGCAGGAACTGCTTTTCCAGGCACAGGCTGCTCTGAACAATGGCGAAGCCGCAGCGGCTCTTGACCAGTTCAACGCACTCAAGCGCATGCCCAAGCTTACGGATGAGCAGCGGGCTGCCGTGCTGAACGGCATTGCGGATGCCACCTATGCCGCCGGCAAGGATGACCTGCTGGCCAACTACGAAAAGATCATTCAGTCCACCACCGAGGCCATGAACTACAACCTCAAGGCGGACACTGTTCCCACGCATCTTCTGCGTCTGGGCATGACGAACATGAAGATAGGCAACGTGCGCGAAGCCGAGGCCTATTTCAATATCCTGCGCAAGAACTACCCGAACAGCGACCTCATCCCCCTGACCTATTATTACTGGGGCGATTACTATTTCAACAAGGGTGAGTGGCAGAAGGCGGCAGACAACTTCCAATACGTGGTACAGAACTATCCCGACTCCAAGTTCGTGCGCGAAGCCGGTGTCGGTCTGGCGCGTGCCCTGTACAGCCTCGGATTCTACGATCAGGCCTATCAGGTTGTGGACTACGTGGAAAAACGCTGGCCGCGTTTCTATCTTGAGTATCCCCCGTTCCTCAGCCAGATGGGTGACGTGGAATATCGGATGAAGAAGTTCGACAAGGCGCGCACAACTTACTGGACTTACTACAACATTGATCCGGACGGCGATGAGGCAGACATGATTCTGGCCCGCCTCGGTGACCTGTATGTGGAAATGCGCGACAAGGATGCCGCCCGCGAGGTGTATGAAGAAGCCGCCCGCAAGTTCCCCGCCCGTGACGGCGGCCTCATCTCGCTGATGCGTCTGGCGGAAGAAGGCGTGTATGACAAGCCCACCCTTACGGACATGTTCTCCGTATTCGACAGGCCCTACAACCTTCGCCCGCTGCAGATTTATTCCAAGATCATTGAAGATCATCCGGACAGCGGCCTTGTGCCCCTTGCCCGTCTGAAAAAGGCCATGTGGTACCTCTGGAACAAGCAGTATCCCGAGGCGCTTACCACCGCCACTGCCTTCATCAAGCAGCACCCCGGCCACGAACTGACCGGCCGCGTGAAGGAAGTGGCCATGAAGGCATTCAACGTCATGGTGGCTGATAATATCCGCGAGGGTAACTACGAGCGCATTCTGCAGATATGGGATCAGTTCCCCATTGTGCGCGGGCAGGATACCGAACTGGCACCGGACAGCCGCATTGCGCTGGGTCTTTCCTACTGGAAGCAGAAGCAGCCTTCCAAGGCGCTTGAGGTGATTGATCCCTTCTTCCTCGGCCTGAAGATTCCGGAAACCTCGGAGATGGCGCTTAACCTTGCCCTGAGCATCTATCTGGACAACGAACGCTGGGAAGATGTGATCAAGCTCGCGCAGCGCATTGAGCTGTGGGACCTGAACCCCGCAAGCAAGCAGCAGCTTGATTATGCGCTGGCACTTGCGCACGAGAACATGGGCGAGCACGACAAGGCCGCCCCCATGTGGGCAGCCCTTTCCAAGGTGCAGGACGTGCCGCTTGATCAGGAAGCCTACACCCTTTTCTTCCTCAGCCGCGAGGCCGAGCGCAAGGAAGACTGGGAAACCGCCTATCGTCATGCAAAGCAGGCACTGACGGACTTCAGGGAAATTGCCAAGCGCAATCCCGAAAAGGCTGATCCTCAGAAAATAAAGGACCTGCTCGGGTCCATGATGGACATTACGGAACGTACCGGCAGGGCCAAGGAAGCACTGGACTGGGCACGGGAATACATGCAGGACCTGAAACCGGGTGATGCGGATTACCCCGGCATGCAGTACCGTATCGCAGGGCTTTACAAGAAGACTGCGAATCTGGACAAGTGGCGTTCCATCCTCACCGAGTTGCGCGACAACAGCCCCAACTCGCTGTATGGCCGCATGGCGGCTTCCGAGCTGCGCACCTATGATCTGACGGAAGGCGCTTCCAAGTTCTCTCCCACCGGCAGGCTGTAACCTATCGTACTGCCTGCCCCGTTCAGGAGGTTGCGGTTATGGTGCATTCCTCGCACACCATCAGGCGTCCCGTTGTGGCGGGGCAGTTCTACACGGGTGATCCCGTGGTTCTCCGGCAACAGATAGAGGCATTTCTGGCCACAGGGGCCTGTCCGGAAAAGAGCGCGGATAAAGGCAGGGAAAGCATCGCCCCATGTGGTGATCCGCCTACCATGCTCGCCATGGTTCCCCACGCGGGCTATGTCTATTCCGGTGCGGTGGCAGGGCAGACCCTCGGTGCGGCGCGGCTGGCAGAGACTGTCATTCTGCTTGGTCCCAACCACACCGGCAGGGGCGAGCCCGTTGCGGTGTGGCCGGGTGGCGAATGGCTCAGCCCCCTGGGCAGCGTGCCGGTGGATGGCGATTTTACTGCCTGCCTCGTCAAGTCCGACCCCGTGTTCTCTCTGGATACTGCTGCGCATCTCTATGAACATTCCCTTGAGGTTCTTCTTCCCTTCCTGCAGGTGGCACGGCCGGGTGTGAAGATCGTGCCCATTGCCATTGCATCGCCTTCTCCCGAAGTGCTTGCCCGTTGCGGCGCAGCGCTTGCGCGGTGCATACAGGCGTATGGGGCTCCCGTGACCATGATTGTCAGTACGGACATGAGCCACTACGTTTCGCACCAAGAGGCCAGACGCAACGATCTGCTTGCCCTTGCCATGGTGGAATCCCTTGATCCCGAAGGGCTGTACAATACGGTCCGCGAACACGGCATAACCATGTGCGGCGTGCTGCCCATGACAACGGGACTGGTTGCCTGCAGGCTGCTTGGGGCAGAACGGGCGTCACTCATCTGCTATGCCACATCGGGCGAGGTGAGCGGAGACATGGACAAGGTGGTCGGCTATGCCGGAGCGCTGGTGCATGCCCCGCGGGCCGCTTGCTCGGCAGAAGGGTAGTGGCATGCCCGAGTTACCGGGGGTGCCGGAATTGCCGGTGCTGATGGGGTCTGTAGCTGCCGGACTTGAACACGGAGCAGCCTGAGGGTATTGAAGCGCATCATGTCCAGAAAACTGTGTATCATCCACGCCAACTGTCAGGGAGATCCGCTCCGCAAGCTGCTCATGCTGCATCCGCAGTTCGGGCAGGAGTTCGAGATCGTCAAATACACCAACTATCTGCGTGAAGATATTCCGGATGCGCAGTTGCAGCAGTGTGCCCTGTTTTTGTATCAGCCTCTGGGCGAGAAGTGGGATGATCATGCCTCTGCCGCGCTTCTGGAGCGGGTGAACCAGTCGGCAGTGACCGCTGCCATTCCCAACATGCTGTTCAAGGGCTACTGGCCGTTCTGGACCAACAAGAGCCCCATCGAATTCGGCGATATATTTCTGGACCGGCTTGTGGACATGGGGCTTGAGAAGAAAGAGATTCTCTATGTGTGCCTGCATACGGACATTGCCGCAAAGCATGATCTGGCAGCGCTGTTCGAGGAATCCGTCCGCCGCGAGCGCGAGAAGGAGCAGGGCTGCGTGGTGCACACGGTGGACCTGATTCTGGAGCTGTTCAGGACGGAGAAGCTTTTCAATACCATCAATCATCCCAACCGGCGGCTCGTTCTGCACGTGACGGAAGGCATATTGTCCCATCTGGGCTATGCTCCGCTGCCCGGAGTGCTGGCCGGGGCCTTTCAGGACCCGTATCCGGAATTCGAGCTGCCCCTGCATCCGCAGGTTGCGGCCTTC
>JBKEAK010000020.1:0-5717 GCA_047972125.1 Halodesulfovibrio sp. | reverse complement strand
TTGAACAGAAAAAGGCCACCCCGATGGGGTGGCCTTTTTAGTATATAGCAGCAAGGAGGTTGGGGTCTGTTATTGACCGAACAGGGTCTGCTCGGCGCGTGCGCCGCCGCAGGTCATGATGATTTCCTGAACGGGGGTGTTGTTGCCCGTATTGGCGGCAGAGCGTTTTGCGGCCTCAAAAACGGATGCGGAAAGGCCGCGGCAGCAGGGCACTTCCATGCGCAGAACGCTGATGGACTTGATGCCGCTGGTGCTGAGAATATCGGTAATCTTCTGCACATAAGCGTCGGTGTCATCAAACTTGGGGCAGCCGATCAGCACAACTTTGCCGCGCGCAAATTCGCTGTGGAAGATGGGGGAAGCGGCAGAGGCGCAGTCTGCGGCCACCAGTACGTCGGCACCCTTGAGATAGTCGGCCGTGGGCGGCACGAGGCGAATCTTCAGCGGCCAGTGGCCGGGACCGGAAACCGGGCCGCCGGAAACAACGGCTGCCTGAATGGGCTTTACCTGCTTGGCCATGGAGCCTGCGCAGGCACAGCCGCCACCACCGTGGCCGTGATGATGCCCGTGACCGTGTCCGTGACCCTGATGTCCCTGATGACCATGGTGGCCGGGGTGGCCGGCACCGTGCGGGGCATGTCCGGGCTTGCCGTGACCGTGGTGCCCAGCAGGAGCCCTGCCATCGCGCTCTGCAACCCATGCCATGGCGGCATCTTCGTCAAAGTCGTCGGCTTCGCGCTCCACGATGTTCAGTGCGCCTTCCGGACACGCGCCAAGGCATGCGCCAAGGCCGTCACAGAACGAGTCCTTCACGATCTTGGCCTTGCCGTCCACAATGGCCAGCGCGCCTTCTGCACAGTCTATGATGCACAGGCCGCAGCCGGTGCACTTTTCTTCATCTATTTCGATGATCTTGCGTATCTGCTTGGACATATGAATTACCCCCGTGGAGATTTTTGTTGTTTTCATGCCGCGTGTCCTGCGGCGGTAGTGTTGATTTTGTCGGTTTCACCCGCTCGGGCGGTGGTCGGCTTGTTGCTGTCCGGCCAGCGCCCGAAGGGATGAGGGGCTTCAGTTATATTAAGCATTTCTGCCGGTTTGACGAGAGGTGAGTAGAAAATCGGGAGGGGAGGAGGTTCCCCTCCCGATCTGTTTTGTATGGGCTCAATTAGCCGAGAATGGCCTTCAGGTCTTCGTCAGGCGTGGTGATGGGCTTGATGTTGTAGTTTTCTACAAGGAAGTTCAGCACGTTCGGGCTTACGAAGGCGGGCAGCGTGGGTCCAAGGCGGATATCCTTGATGCCAAGTGCCAGCAGGGTGAGCAGAATGACCACGGCCTTCTGTTCGTACCAGCTGAGTACCAGCGACAGGGGCAGGTCGTTCACACCGCAGTTGAAGGCACCGGCAAGGGCCACTGCGATCTGCACGGCGGAGTAAGCGTCGTTGCACTGGCCCACGTCGAGCAGACGGGGAATGCCGCCGATGTCGCCGATCTGCTTGTCAAAGAACCGGAACTTGCCGCAGGCGAGGGTGAGTACAATGGTGTCCTTGGGGGTCTTTTCCACGAACTCGGTGTAGTAGTTGCGGCCGGGCTTTGCACCGTCGCAGCCGCCAACGAGGAAGAAGTGGCGGATTGCACCGGCCTTCACGCCATCGATAACCTTGTCAGCCACGCTGAGCACTGCATTGCGGCCAAAGCCGGTCATGACAGTCTTGCCGGGGGTGTCTTCAGTAAAGCCGGGCAGTTCCAGCGCACGCTTGATCACGGCAGAGAAGTCGTGGTTTTCGCAGTGCACAAGGCCGGGCCAGCCCACAAGGCCGGTGGTGAACACGTTTGCGGCGTAGTTGTCTGCAGGCTTCTGAATGCAGTTGGTGGTGAAGAGAATGGCACCGGGGAAAGCCGGGAATTCCTTCTGCTGGTTCTGCCATGCGGTACCGTAGTGGCCGTAGAAGTGGGAGAACTTCTTCAATTCAGGGTAGCCGTGGCAGGGCAGCATTTCACCGTGGGTGTAAATGTTGATGCCCTTGCCTTCGGTCTGCTTCAGCAGCTCGTAAAGGTCCTTCAGATCATGGCCGGAAACGAGAATGGCCTTGCCCTTCTTCTGGCCCAGGGGCACTTCGGTGGGCACGGGATGGCCGTAGGTGCCGGTGTTGCCGGCGTCCAGCAGTTCCATGGCGCGCAGGTTCACGTTGCCGCATTCGAGCAGCAGGCCGACCCATGCGTTCAGGTCGCGTTCCACGCCGTCGTAACCGGCTGCCAGACCCTTGTAGAGGAAGTCGTACACAACCTGATCCTGCTGGCCGAGCACGGCGGCATGGTCGGTGTAGGCTGCAAGACCCTTCATACCGTAAACCAGCAGCTGCTTAACGGAGCGGATATCGTCGTTGGAGTCGAAGTTGGCAACGCCATGGCCTTCTGCCTGTGCGACAAGGCCGTCAATGGTAGCAGCGGGCTTGAAAGCGGCAGGGCCGGAAGTGAAGGAAGCGCCGCCCTTGGCAAGCAGTTCGTCACGCTTTGCAACAATCTGGTTGATGAAGGTCTGGAAGCGGGCGGGGTCGAAGTTCACGTTGGTCAGGGTGGTGAACAGCATCTTGGCGGCGAAGTGGCCAAGAGCCGCATCCTTGTTGCCGGTCTTCTGGGCTGCCAGAGCGAGCCCGCGCAGGGAGTCGACAACGAGATCCTGAATGTCGGAAACTTCGGGCTGCTTGCCGCATACACCTACTTTGGTGCAGCCGGTACCCTTGGCAGTTTGTTCACACTGGTTGCAGAACATGGCAAACTCCTTATTGGATGTTGATTCGGTATTGGTCTGGGCGCTTCCGCCGGTAAAGAACGAAATGAATTTCTTAAGCATGTGCTAGCTCCTGTCGGGCGGTGCAGTGTTTTCGCCTTGTGACTGCTTGTGCGGTTATCCGGCGGACACGCCCTTTTGTGCGTCGTTGAGTGCAAACTAGGCCATGCTGTCGTTCCCGTATGTGACACGCGTCAAAAAGAGAGGAAACTTTCATTTTTTTCCAAATTGAGTTTGCTTCGTATATTATATGATGGAAATTATGCGTGGACGCATTGACTGATGGCCGGATGGAGTTACCTGTGAGGAAGCCGTGTGGGAAACCTCACGTGGGGGCCCGGATAAAAAAACAAAAAAAATGCTTTTCTGCTTGACGAACCCGACCCAAGTGCGTAGATACCGACTCCGCCGTAACGGTGTAGGCGCGTAGCTCAGGGGTAGAGCACTACCTTGACATGGTAGGAGTCAGCAGTTCAAAGCTGCTCGTGCCTACCACACTGAATCGGAGCAGAGGGAGGCGGATAGCCTCCCTCTTTTGCTTTGTATTACTTAATTTTTTTCAGGAGATACCATCGTGAACGTGTCTATTGAAGGACAGGTTGTTGAGGTCGCCGCGGACGCTGTCTGTCGCGACGCCCTGAAGGAAGCTTTGAGCGGAAAGAAGCTCAAGCAAGTGTTGGCGGTCAAGTGCGGCGATTCCATGCTTGATCTCACTACCACTATTCCCGCAGGTTGCGAAACCCTCACTCCCGTTTACGTAGACACTCCCGAGGGCCTGGATCTGCTTAGGCACTCCACGGCCCACATCATGGCAGATGCAGTGAAGCGCCTGTTCCCCGAAGTGAAGGTGACCATTGGTCCCTCCATCGACAACGGCTTCTACTACGACTTCGACTTCAGCCGTTCCTTCACCCCCGAAGACCTCGAGGCCATCGAGGCCGAAATGGCGAAGATTATCGAAGCAGCCCAGCCCTTCGAGCGCTCTGTGTGCTCCAAGGAAGAGGCTAAGAAGCTGTTTGCGGAAATGGGCGAGAGCTACAAGCTCGAACTGATCGACGCAGTGCCCGATGATGTGGTTTCCCTGTACCGTCATGGCGACTTTGTCGACCTGTGCCGCGGCCCCCATATTCCTGACACCAGCTTCGTCAAGGCTTTCAAGCTGATGAGCGTGGCAGGGGCCTACTGGCGCGGTAACGAAAAGAACCGCATGCTTTCCCGTATCTACGGTACCGCCTTCAGCGACCCCAAGGAACTGAAGAAGTACCTGACCATGCTGGAAGAAGCGAAGAAGCGCGATCACCGCAAGCTCGGCGCCCAGCTCGACCTGTTCAGCTTCCAGGAGGAAGGTGGCGCAGGCATGGCTTACTGGCACCCCAAGGGCGCGCTGATCCGTACCGTCATTGAAGATTTTGAACGCAAAGAGCACCTGAAGCGCGGTTACGATATCGTGCAGGGTCCGCAGATTCTCAAGCGCGAACTCTGGGAACGTTCCGGCCACTACGCCAACTACCGTGAAAACATGTATTTCACGGAAATTGACGAAACTCCGTATGGCGTAAAGCCCATGAACTGCCTTGCGCATATGCTGATCTACAAGTCGCAGCTGCGCAGCTATCGTGAGCTGCCCAAGCGCTTCTTCGAACTTGGCGTGGTGCATCGTCACGAAAAATCCGGCGTGCTGCACGGCCTTATGCGCGTGCGTCAGTTCACGCAGGACGATGCGCACATCATCTGCCGCCCCGACCAGCTGCAGGACGAAATCATCGGCGTGCTCGACTTCGTGCGCGACGTGATGGGCGTGTTCGGCTTCGAGTACACTCTCGAACTGTCCACCCGTCCCGAAAAGTCCATTGGTTCCGATGCCGACTGGGATCTGGCCACCAATGCATTGACCGAAGCACTGGTCCGCGTGGGTCTGCCCTATGCCATCAACGAAGGCGACGGGGCATTCTACGGACCCAAGATCGACATCAAGCTGCGCGATTGCCTTGGCCGCGAATGGCAGTGCGCTACGGTGCAGTGCGATTTTACCTTGCCTGATCGTTTTGACTTGGTGTACATCGGCGAAGATGGTGAACGGCATAGGCCGGTTATGGTCCATCGCGTCATTCTCGGTTCTGTGGAGCGCTTTATCGGCATCCTGACCGAACATTTTGCAGGTGCATTCCCCACGTGGATTGCGCCTGTTCAGGCACGCCTGCTTCCCATTACCGACGCACATGCCGATTTCGCCCTGAAAGCGAAAGACATTCTGGCCAAGCAGGGAATCCGTGTCGAGGCCGATGTCCGCAACGAGAAGCTGGGCTTCAAGGTTCGTGAGGCGCAGGTTGCGAAGATTCCCTACATGCTTGTCATCGGGGATAAGGAGGTGGAGTCTGAAGGTGTGAGTGTCCGCCCTCGCAAGGGTGAGGACCTCGGCTTCAAGACTCTTGAGGAAGTGGTAGAGCTGATTAAGGCTGATTGTGAGGAACCGTTCAACAACGGAGGGATGAGCTATCGCTTTTCCTAAGAACCGGCGTCCGGAGCCGCAGGACATGACGCGTCGCAACGAGCAGATTCGTGCGCGCGAAGTGCGTGTAATCGACGATCAGGGCGAGCAGTTGGGGATATTGAACCGCAACACCGCCATAGACCTTGCCAAGGAGCGGGGGCTTGATCTGGTTGAAGTTGCCGCCAATGCAGAACCGCCGGTCTGCAAGATCATGGACTACGGCAAGTTTAAGTTCGAACAGAGCAAGAAAAAGCAGGAAGCCAAGCGTAACGCGACGGTTGTGCAGATCAAGGAAATCAAGGTTCGCCCCAAGACGGACGAGCACGATTACCAGACCAAGCTCAAGCACATCCGCCGGTTCCTTGAAGAAGGCGACCGCTGCAAGGTGACTGTATTCTTCCGTGGGCGAGAAATTGTCCACAAGGATCGCGGGCA
>JBKEAK010000019.1:0-2390 GCA_047972125.1 Halodesulfovibrio sp. | reverse complement strand
TGTGGTTCATGGCCTGCCTGTTTTCCGTGGAGCTTATCCACTTTGTTGTGGGCCGGTATCTCAAGAGTGATGCCACGCTGATGGCGGCCGCTGCCATTACCTATCTTTCGGGATATTATCTCACGCTGTACGTGCAATTCCTGCCCGGACCGAACTTCTGGTTTCTGCATGAAGCGCTTGTGGTGTATTCATTTTATCTGGTCGGCGTGTTGCTGCGCCGTCGCGGAATACTCATGGCTCCGGTGCAGAGACAGATTTTGTTGCCTGTTTTCGTGGCATGTGCGCTGGCCGTGTGGTTTAGCTTCAATCTGAATACAGGTCCGTTCAGGCTGTTCGACGCGGTTGTCATCGTGCTATCCGGTCACGGTCATGTGTTCTGGTTCATGTTTACGGCCCTGTGCGGCAGCATGATGCTGCTCGTGCTCGCCAATCTGTGCGGCAGGGTGGGAATATTCCGGTTTATGGGTCGTAACGGGCTGATATTGTTCTGCCTGAACGGTGTGTTCTATCATTTTTTCAACGGCCCCTTTGCCGAGTGGTTCATGCAGAATTACGAGGCAACGCCGTTCACCGTTACTGTTGCAGGCTGCCTGTTCACCCTTGTCTGTCTGGTGGCATGTGTGCCGCTGGTGTTGCTGCTTGAGCGTTTTCTCCCGCAGCTTGTGGGCAAGCCTGCAACGCGGGGGCCTTTGCTCCCTGCTTTGGTGAGAGCATAGCGTGTAAGCAGGCATGGCTGAACGCTGCATAGGTATTCTGCCATGCTGATTGGAATTGACTTCGCGCCGTTCCATCATGGAGCCGCGTCAAGGAAAAGGAGTAGATAATGAATGAATCCGGACTGATTGTCCGTTTTTGCCCGGCAGAAGCCGTGGCATTGTGGCGTGCATATCTCGATGCTTTGAGAGACCGTGGCATAGAGATTTTTGCGACCATTGACCATAAGCAGAATGCCGAGGATGCCGGCCTTGCCATGCCGGAGACCCGGATCATCGTCTTCGGCAATCCTCAGGCCGGAACACCGCTCATGCTGCAGGCGCCGGATCTGGCACTTGATCTGCCCCTACGGGTGTTGATGCGCGAATCCAAGGGCGGGTGCGAGCTGGTCTATACCCCTGCCTCCACTCTGGCCAGCCGCTACGGGCTTGCCACAGATAACCCCATCATCCTCAAGATGGACGGTCTGCTCGTTGGCCTTGCCGATCAGGCATGCGCCATGGCCGTGGATGCGTAAGGGAAATTGGGCTTGCCCTGCGTGCTGATGCGCGATGTTGAGCGTCATGTGCGCTTGTTGCCCTGCTCAGGCCCATGCTCGACGTTGTGAATGGCGTCATGCCCTAACGTAGTTTGAAGTCAGGCATGCTTTCTTCATGAATCCCTTTAACGTTGTCCTCCCCGATCAACCTTCCCGGTGGGGGGCACAATCAAACTGGTAACAATGGGCTTGCAGGCACAGTCTGCAGGCCCTTTTCTTTTGTGGGAAGGAGAGCGGACAGCAGGAGAGAATTCCACGGCAGCGCAGGTGCAGAAGGGCAGGGAGTGGTGGGTAATTCGTTTTGGTGTAATTCGTTACGGATTGTGCTTTTTTTACTGAAGTGTCGCATTTGCAACAGACTTCGGGATTGATTTGGGGGTACCATTCATTCGTAATGGAAGAGCCTATGGGCCAATGATGGAGGGGTGAGAAGAAAGATGGCAGTTCCTCTCACCATAAATACATAAAAATGAAGGGTTGAAAGGAGTTGCAATGACTTCTGGGGAAAGAAAACCAACGTTGTTGTGGGCATTGTTGACGTTCCTGCTGCCGGTTGCGGTAATTCTGTACGGAACGGTGTGGGTTGGGGTGCGCCCCCCTGTGTTGCCGCTGCTTGTAGCCGTGGCGCTGGCAGGCATAATGTCTCTGCGCATTGGCTATACGTGGGAAGAGCTGCAGGAAGGCATGCTCTCGGCCGTGGGCAGAATCCAGCTCGCCGTGGCCATTCTCATGCTGGTGGGCATGATCATCGCCGCATGGATGGCATCCGGCACCATTCCCGCCATCATTTATTGGGGACTCAAGCTTATGTCCCCTGAGCATTTTCTTGTTTCCACCTTCTTTTTGTGTGCGGTAGCCTCTCTCGCCACCGGCACCTCCTTCGGCACCATGGGAACCATCGGTGTGGCCCTGCTGGGCGTTGGCGGTGCCATGGGGTATGACCCCGCATGGACTGTGGGGGCGATTGTTTCCGGTGCGTATTTCGGCGACAAGATGTCTCCCGTTTCCGACTCCACGAACATTGCGGCAACCGTGTGTGATACGCCGCTGTTCAACCATATTTCGTCCATGCTCTGGACCACTGTGCCCGCCATGATCATTGCCACCGTGGGCTACTGGATTCTCGGCACCATGCACG
>JBKEAK010000018.1:0-19329 GCA_047972125.1 Halodesulfovibrio sp. | reverse complement strand
TGCTGATTTTGCATACCTTCATATATTTAAAAGTTAACATAATTTACATTATGAGACATTGCGACATGGGTGTTTCACCCTCCGGAATGGTGTTTTCAGACATCGTTCCTCGACATGCCTGTTGGCGATCTCTTCACTATTTGCCCCCCCATTCGTCTTGTGAGTTTGAATGAATCGGCAGCACTCAGATCAGATCGGACCAGATCGGACCAAACCGGATCTGACCTGTCACCAGCCGCGATCAACCTCATGACACAGCGCTCGGATAAAAATTATCTCTCTGACACACTTGGCCACTTCAACTTCGAGGCTCGATTCTGTTCAAATGCAATCTCAGAGGGTTCGCAGTCAGCTCGTTATATTCGCCTGCCCATTCCGTTACCCCCGTCTCCGGATTCCAGTTCGATCTGTGAGCTCCTGTCTGGCTATGAACCTTCTTCCTGTTTTAGGCCTCTCTCAAAAAGTTCCATTTTACGGGCAAAAAAATGAGGGCCACAAATTGATTCTGCGGCCCGTAAAAACAAATCATGATACTCATTTCATGAAAAATTCATCTTCTTCCATTTTGCCATTTCCAGCGCATGGTGTACTATATGAAGAATGCTCGCTCTCAAACGCAGCGACATCGGCTGTTTTATCCCTTTTAATGTAACGAAAACAAGGAGATCTCATATGAAAGTCAGTGCACGCAACCTGCTCACCGGTACGATCAAGTCCATCAAGGAAGGCGCCGTGAACAATGAGCTCGTTCTTGAAGTTGCTCCCGGAGTCGAGATTGTCTCCATTATCACCAAAAGCTCCTGCGACAGGCTCGGGCTTAAAGTCGGTGGCAAGGCATACGCCATGGTCAAGGCTTCCAGCGTCATGATCGCCACTGATTAGCACTGCTTCGTCCTGATCCAAATGAACACGTGCCGGCAAGTACGGACGAGTTACCAATCGTTTTGTCCGGCCTTCGTGCTCTTCGGATTTCTGCAAACACATGAACCAGTCGACCTTATTGGGGCCGGTCCTGCACCGGCCCTTTTTCATGCCTGAGTCTGACGTGGACCATGCCGGGTCAACAAATGATCGCTCAATGAAAAAATCAAAATGATTAGGTGGGTTGACGTAATCAATCCCCTGAGGCACATACTCATTTCTCCATCGCTTTGTTTGTCCTTCATCTGATGTCACCTGTCCTTTGCAGGAATCGTCACTGAAGGACCGTGCTCAACTACTTGTGCGGGTAACGTTCTGACGTTTTGGGCCTTTCACACTTGTAAACGGGTACGGCATGACAACTTCTGTGTTCAAATTATTGCGCCGCATGGTGGGAAAAGCCCAGCTGGTTCGCCTGCTCACGGGGCTTGGTATCCCCTTTGGCGTTTACGGCATCATGAACAGCATCGGCTTTCCCTTTGAAGGCTTGATGTGGGCTACTGCCGTGTGCTTCTGCGTGCTCGGGTGGCGTGTTGTAGCTGACAGCAGACTGGATGGTTTTTCCGGCGTGGCCGCCCTGTTGGTCCTGGTGGAATTTGCAGCGCTATTTGCAGAGCGCCATGAATTTGCAGACAAATCCCCTGCTCTCTATGCCCTGCTTCTCGGTGCCGGACTGCTGTTTTTTGCCCTGCTGCGCTTCCCGCTCTTTCAGGGGCTTGCAGAAGACCTGCTGCAGGAGAATTTTTTCCCGGAACAGCTGCGTAACTCCCATTTCTACAACCGCGGTTGGCGGTTGGTGAATCTGGGCTGGGCACTGTTGTTCTTCCTCAAATCGCTGATTCTTTATTCCGGAGAAGAAACAGCAACGGCCAACGAGGTTGTGACTTTTTCTGAATGGATACTGGGCTGGCCCTTTTTCCTGCTTCTCCTGTTCGCAAGCGTCTGGTTCATCCGGCGCTACTGGAGACGAAAAGAATTATGGAATTAGCCTGCGTGTACTCAAACGCAAAAAAGCGCTCCGGCCTGAAACCGGAGCGCTTTGCTTTTGTGCAGAGAGTCTGCTGCCAGTGGATCGCTATTTCTGAACGACTTTGTTCCAGTCGGCCAGAAACGACTCAAGGCCACTGTCGGTCAATGGATGCTGTGTGAAAGACATGAGCACCTTGAACGGCACCGTCACCGTATGTGCGCCCATGGTGGCAGCATCCACAACATGGCGCGGATGGCGCACGCTTGCGACAAGAACCTTGGTCGCAAAGCCGTAGTTGTTGAAAATGGTCATGATCTCATGGATGAGCTGCATGCCGTCCTGCGCGATGCCATCAAGTCTTCCCACAAAGGGGGAAACGTATGTGGCTCCGGCCTTGGCAGCAAGCAACGCCTGAAGGGGTGAAAAAACCAAAGTGACATTGGTCTTGATGCCCATATCCGTGAGGGTGCGCACGGCCTTTATCCCTTCGGGAATCATGGGGATTTTCACAACAACGTTGGAGCCGAACTTGATCAGTTCCTTTGCCTCACGAACCATCTCTTCAGCCGTAAGTCCTACAACTTCAAGACTGACAGGCCCGTCCACCTCATTGCAGACTGCCTGAGCAATTTCTCGCCAGTCGCCCTTTTCCCGTGAGAACAACGTGGGGTTGGTGGTCACCCCGTCAATAAGTCCGTAGGCCTGTGCCTCGCGGATTTCATCCAGATTCGCTGTATCGATGAAGAATTCCATGTCGCCTCGCTTGATTGGTCATGTTGTTCGCGCGAATGAAACAATCCTGAAAGGCAACCTAGCATGCGAAGAACGAGGATGACAATAAAAAGCCCTCTCTTTCAGCAGGTTGAATCAGAGAAGGCACAAAAAAAGAGAGGAATCCGTCAGGAATCCTCTCATGCATGAAATCTGTATGGTCGCTGAAGAGCGCTTATGCTTCTTCCTTGGCTTCGGCAGCAATTTCGCGGCCGCCCTGCTCCAGCTGGGCAATGTACTTGTCACGACATTCGTAGCTGCAGAAACGGTGAATCGTTTCGCCGTCGCGCACACGAATTTCCTGATCAAGGGAAACATAGGCACCGCAGACAGGGTCTTTGACCATTTCGCCGGTGGCTACCTTGCGTTCGATGTCCTTCGCCTTCTTGGCGGCGTCCTTGTCGGACTTCTTCTTGCTGTCATTGGTGAACATCTTGAAGAGAGCCCAGCCACACACGGCGAAAATGAGTAACTTGATGAGCATTGGCCTACCCTTGTCTTTGTCGTTATTGCCAGATTTGGTCGCCTTCAAGGCGATATTGCAACGCGTTCAAGGCTTGTACCAGAGTTTTTCCGTTGGGAAAAGTAAGTTCAGGGGCAATTTCACACAAAGGGACCAGAACAAAGGCCCGTTGCCGCATGCGGGGATGGGGTAAAATGAGTATTTCGCTCTCCATGACCACATTGCCGAATAAAAGCAGATCAAGATCAATGACGCGGGGGCCAAAACGGTCTTCCGGGGCGCTGCTGTTTCTGCAGCGCCCCATGGAAGACTCGATGTTCAGCAAAGAGGTAAGAAGCGTCTCGGGCTCCATGTCGCCGATGCAGGAAACGCAGAGCACCTGATTGGCAAACCAGGCCTGCTCCTTTTTTTCCTGCGGTTCGGTGCGATACACGCCGGAAACGGCTTTCACCGTCACGCCGTCTAACGCAGCTATGGCTTCAACGGCACGGGCGAGGTTGCCGTCCGTATCCCCCATATTGGAACCGAGGCATATGAATGCTTCTACAGCTTGACGATTCGGGATACCGCCTCCTCAAGGCGAGCGTCATTCACGGTCAGGGAGATGCGGAAGTACCCTTCACCGGGAGTGCCGAAGCCGTTACCGGGGGTTATAACCACGCCGGTTTCCTGCAGCACCTTGGTCACGAATTCGGACGAGGTGTAGCCCTGGGGCACGCGGCACCAGATGTAGAAGGTGGATTCAGGCACGTTGCAGTGAATGCCGGCCTTGCGCAGGGCAGCAATCATGATATCGCGGCGCTGCTTGTAAATCTTGCGCAGTTCTGCGGTGAAGGGGTCGCCGTCGCGCATGGCCACGATGCCCGCTTCCTGCACGGCCTGGAATACGCCGGAGTCCACGTTTTCCTTGATCTTGCCAAGACCGGCAACCAGCTGGGGGTTGCCTACGGCCATACCCACGCGCCAACCGGTCATGTTGTAGGTCTTGGACAACGAATGGAACTCGATGGCAACATCCTTGCCGCCGGGTACAGACATGATGGACAGCGGTCTGTTGTCTTCGTTGTAGTAGATTTCGGTGTAGGCGGTGTCGTGCACAACAATCACGTTGTACTGCTTGGCGATCTTGATGAGCTTTTCGTAGAACGCCATATCGGCCATGGCAGCCGTGGGGTTGTTCGGATAGTTCACGAAGATTGCCTTGGCCTTGATCCACGTCTCTTCATCAATGGCGTCAAGGTCGGGCAGGAAGCTGTTGTCCTCGGTCAGAGGCACGAACTTCACGATACCGCCGGCAAATTCGGTGGCAATGTTGTAAACGGGGTAGTTGGGAGTGCACACCAGCACCAGATCGCCGGGGTTAATGAACGCCAGCGGGAAATGGGCGATGCCTTCCTTGGAACCGATAAGGCTTACAACTTCGCTTTTGGGATCAAGGTCGGCGTTGAAGCGACGCTTGTACCAGTCGGCAACGGCTTCACGGTAGGACAGCATGCCCACATAGGAAGGATAGGCATGGTTTACAGGCTTTTCCACCGCTTTCTTCATGGCCTCGATGATGAAATCGGGGGTGGGCATATCGGGATCGCCAATTCCCAGACTGATGATGTCCACACCGCGGGCGGCAACCTGTGCCTTGATTCTGTCGATTTCCGCGAAGAGATAGGGGGGCAATTTTGCCAAACGGTCTGCAAGCTGGAACTGTGCCATGGCGTTGCGTTCTCCTTGAAATTTCAATCCCTTTTGCCGGTAAAAAAAGAAGGGCTCTGCCATAAGCCCTGTTCCTTCTGTAATTACTTGTGTGGCATATGCCACTTGTGGGCCCAAAAAACAAGTGTTTATTGAGCCCGCAAGCCATGGCAGCAACCCGTTTTCGGGATATGGACCTCCCCTGTCATGCTTCTCTATATCTTAATGATACAAGGGCAGATTCATCCCTACTTCTTGAGGAACAGATAGGCTGCAAGCCCGACAAGCACGAAGGCGAAAATTCTCTTGAATACGTCGGTAGGAACCCCTTCAACCAGTCGTGCGCCGATCTGTGCGCCGATCATGCCGCCTATGCCCAGCAGAATGCCTGCGCGGTAGTCTATGTTGGCAAGCTTGTTGTGCGCAATGAGTGCGGAGATGGAGATGATGAGAATGGCCAGAAACGACGTGCCCACGGCCTTCTGGGCATTGTAGCCGAGAAAGAGCAGCAGCGGAACAGTGAGAAAACCGCCGCCAAGCCCTGTGAACGAGGCCCCTACCCCCACCAGAATCCCGGCTGCAGCAAGAATGATGCTTTCCATGATGAAACTCCTTTGAGTGATTACAAGCAAATTGGTCAGACCACTTTCTTCCTCTTTTGGCCGACTGTCAATTGGTCGGACCAATTAAACCGCAAGAAATCTTCACAAGCCACTCTTGTGTGGCTCACCGACACCGTGTAACGTATTAAACCAATTGAAATGCACCTATTGCAGCAACACGGAACACTGATGACTCAGGCAACCACCACTCCCCCCACGCATCCGCTTGTGGATAGCTATCTTCAGCATCTTCTCGTAACCCGCGGGTTGTCCGAGAACACCATTGCCTCGTACGCCACGGACATGGAAAGCTTTCTGATATTTCTTCAGGACAAGCGTTTCCAGCTGGAATCCGTGACGGACCAATCACTATTTCTTTACGTCATGTACCTGCGCAGGCGCGGTCTCAACAGCCGCAGCCTTGCACGCCATCTTTCCGCCCTGCGCGGCTTTTTCGCCTACTGCCTTGAAGAAAAGGCATTGAGCGACAACCCGGTTCAGTATCTTGAGAATCCGAAACTGCCCAAGACCCTGCCCGATGTGCTCTCGCAGGAAGAGGTGGCGGCCATTCTCGCCCAGCCCATTCTCAAAACAAAACTCGGGTTCCGGGACAGAACCATGCTGGAGCTGTTGTATGCAGCGGGCCTGCGCGTTTCTGAACTCATCTCGCTTGCCCCGGTGGATTTTGATGCACAAACCGGCCTTGTCCGCGTCTTCGGCAAGGGAGGCAAGGAGCGCATTGTTCCTGTACACGAAGCCGCCGCAAAGTTCCTTGATATATACCTGCGGGACTGGAGACCGGCTTTTTCTCCAGTCCAGAACTTCGTATTTCTGAACCGTTCAGGCAAAAAGCTCACCCGGCAGGCTGTTTGGAAAAATATCCAGCGCTATGTGCTGGAAGCCGGAATCCGCAAAAGTGTTTCGCCACACACCTTCCGCCATTCCTTTGCCACCCATCTGCTGGACGGAGGCGCGGACCTGAGAACGGTGCAGTTGCTGCTCGGGCATACGGATATCGCTGCAACAGAAATTTATACGCACGTGCAGGCCGACAGACTTAGGCAAGTGCACCGCAAATACCACCCACGATCAAGGATGTAGACGTGCCCGGCACTTCGAACAAAACCGGTAACGGGCATCAGATTTCCGCTCCCGTTCTCATCACCGCACATGCCAATGCGGATTTTGATGCCCTTGCGGCCATGGTGGCTGCAAGCAAGCTGTATCCGGAGGCTGTGTTGGTCTTTCCCGGTAGTCAGGAACGGAATCTGCGCAATTTCTTCATCGAAAGCGCCACCTACATGTTCAACTTCAAGCAGGCCAAGGACATTGATTTTTCAACGGTCCGCAGGCTCATTGTTGTTGATACACGCCAGCGTTCACGCATTCCTCATGTGGAAGCTGCGCTGGATAATCCCGGTCTTGAAATCCTGCTCTATGACCACCACCCCGCATCGGACGACGATCTGCCTGCGGCCCTGAACGTCTATGAACCGTGGGGGGCCACCACCACCATCATTACCCTGATGCTGCGGGACAAGGACATAAGCGTTTCGGAAGAAGAAGCGACCTTGCTTGGCCTCGGGATATTCGAAGACACGGGCTCCTTCTCCTTTGCCTCCACAACTGAGCACGATTTTCTGGCTGCAGCGTGGCTCAAGACCAAAGGCATGGACCTGAACGCCATTTCAGAACTCATGACGCGCGACCTGACAACCGAACAGGTCTCCATTCTGAGCGCCATGCTGCAAAGCGCCACAACGCACGACATCAACGGTGTTTCCGTGGTCATGGCCGAGGCAACCATAGAGCATTACGTAGGCGACTTTGCCCTGCTGGCACACAAGATGCTCGATATGGAAAACCTTAAAGTGCTCTTTGCGCTGGGCCGTATGGGCGACCGTGTGCATGTGGTGGCCAGAAGCCGCCTGCCTGAGGTGGATGTGGGGCAGATATGCTCATCCCTCGGCGGTGGCGGGCATGCCTATGCCGCTTCCGTTTCCGTGAAGGACAGAACGCTTTCTCAAGTAAAGGATGAACTTTTTGCCCTGCTGTTCTCTTCCGTGAACAAGCAAAAGCTCGTGCGCGACCACATGTCCGCCCCGGCCGTCACCATTGATGATGCCTCGACCATCACCCACGCCGAAGAAGTGATGAACCGTTACGGGCTCAAGGCCGTGCCCATCATCAAGCACGACAATCATTCGGAAGTGGCTGGCTACCTTGAATATCAGACCGCGACGCGGGCCATTACCCACGGCCTCGGCAACATGCCGGTGAGTGTGTACATGCAGCGCAACATCCAGACCGTGCATCCCGAAGACAGCCTGTATCCGGTCATGGAAATCGTGGTGAGCAACCGCCAGCGCCTTGTCCCGGTGGTTGAGAACGGTGCCATCATTGGCGTCATCACCCGCACGGACATCATCAATACCATAGTTGAAGAACCGGCGCGCATTCCGGAGACCCTGCTCCCTGAAAAACGGCGTGAAAGAAACGTGAAATCACTGCTGCGCGAGCGCCTGCCCGCCCGCCTGTTCACGCTGCTCGAAGTGGCCGGAAATCTTGGCGACTCTCTGGGAGTGCCCGTATATACCGTTGGCGGATTTGTCCGTGATCTGCTGCTCAACCGCAGCAACCTTGACCTTGATCTGGTGGTGGAAAGCGACGGCATCGCCTTTGCCCGCGAGCTGGCACGGGTGCTGAACGGACGTGTGCGCGCCCATAACAAGTTCAAGACGGCTGTCGTCATCTACAAGGGAGACAACGGTACCGAAGAACGGGTGGACGTGGCCACGGCACGCCTTGAATACTATGAATACCCTGCCGCGTTGCCCACGGTTGAACTTTCGTCCATCAAGATGGACCTGTTCCGGCGCGATTTTACCATCAACGCGCAGGCCATCCAGCTGAACAAGCCGCAGTTCGGCCGTCTTATCGACTTCTTCGGTGCGCAGCGCGACATGAAGGACAAGATGCTGCGGGTTCTCCACTCACTGAGCTTTGTGGAAGACCCCACCCGCATCCTGCGCGCCATCCGCTTTGAAAAGCGCTTTGAATTCCAGATAGGCCCGCAGACCACGCGGCTCATAAAGAATGCCCTCCAACTCGGGCTCATGGATAAGCTCAGCGGCAGCCGCATTTTCAATGAAGTGGATGCCATTCTGCACGAAGCCCGCCCGCTGGCCTGCCTGCGCCGCATGGATGAGTTCGGCCTGCTGACCATCATTCATCCCCAGTTGCGCCTTACCCCCACCAAGGAACAGGTGCTTGAAGAACTGGAAAATGTGGCCAACTGGTATCGCCTGCTCTACCTTGCCGACGCTCCCGAACCATGGATGCTCTATTTCATGGGGCTGCTGATCAATGCCACCTATATTGAAGTAAAAGAAGTAACGGCACGGTTCCATCTCACCAAGCGGCAGGAGGACGACCTGCTCATGCTGCGTGAGAACATCCGCGAGGGCATAACCCTGCTCAATAACTGGGGACGGCACGACAGGTCCATGAGCGGGCTGCACAAAACCCTTTCGCCCATCCGGGTTGAAGGATTGCTGTTCATCATGGCACGAACACGCGTGGATGAACTTCGCAGAAGCATTTCTCACTTCCTCACGCACCTGCGCGGCATGAAGGTGGATATAACCGGAGAGGATCTGCGTATCATGGGAGCCCCGCCCGGACCGGCATATGGCCGAATTCTTTCACGGGTTCTTTCTGCCAAGCTCGATGGCACTGCTCCCACGCGGCAACTGCAGCTTGATATGGCGCAATCCCTCATGCGCGAAGAAACCGCAAAGGATGCCGATTTTCTGGCGAGAAGAAAGACCTGTCGCGGCCCGGAACCGGAGCCTGATATGGAACCCTTCCATGCCGTTTTTTCCGACGATGAACCATTTGAAGAAAGCGCCGAAGAAATCAAGGACGGGGACGGCTCGAATTCCGGTTCGAATCCCGCTCCGGATTCCTCTCATGATCAGTCAAAGGAGCATTGAGAAACGCGGCAGAATGCAGAAGTTCAAGTGGGTAACCGAGCAAGGCCCGATGCCGCTAAGGGCTTGCCCTTGCGACATATCGCGTGTAGACCCAACTAACCTCGCCTGTTCATGCTAGATGAACAGTATGGAGCCGGAAAACGCTATGCTGGCTGTAATCCGGATTTAGATAACGTCATGAAATGGCAGAATTACAACAGGTTCGGGCTCCGCTCATACTGAGTCCCGGCCCGAAGAAAGTTAAAGCAAAGGTTGAACCATGGAAGTGTTATGGGCTCCCTGGCGGCTTGACTACATTCTTGGTCCCAAGCCGGATTCGTGCGTGTTCTGTCTGCCCGAACATACTGATGAAGACGAAGAACGCCTCATCCTGTATCGCGGCAAACACAACTTCGTCATCATGAACAAGTTTCCCTACAACAACGGCCACCTCATGGTTACGCCCTACCGGCATGTCATGAATCTGGCCGACCTTTCACCGGAAGAGGCCCATGAAAACATGGACCTGCTGCAGGCATGCGTCCGCATCCTCAAGCAGCGCTTCAACCCCGGCGGCATAAACGTGGGACTCAACCTTGGCGAGGCCTCCGGCGCGGGAATACGCGAACATCTGCACTTTCATCTTGTGCCCAGATGGAACGGTGATTCCTCCTTCATGGCCGTCATGAACGAGACGCGTGTCATTCCGGAACACCTGCATTCAACGTACAAGGCATTAAAACCGTTGTTTGACGAGTTATAATATTGCATAACAAATCAGAAAGTCGGCAAGCGGGTCTGCCACATGATCAACCCGCTCCGGCGCGAGCCAACTCAGGAGGAATATATGCGTTTTATCAAGGTGTTGGGGCTTGTTATTGTTTTCTTCCTTACCATGGTCTTCTTCCAGCAGAACACCGCGGAACTTTCTCAGACAATAACCCTCAAGTTCGACCTGCTCTTCCAGTCGTGGTCGACCATTCCCCTGCCCATCTATTTCTTGATTCTGGGCGCGTTTGCCCTCGGTGCCATTGTGGTGGTTCTGTTCTTCTTCATTGAGCGCGTCCGTCTTGGCGCTGCCGTCCGCAAGGCACGCAAGCAGTCCAAGAAGCTTGAGAAGGAAGTGAACGCCCTGCGCACCCAGCCGCTGGAGTCCGCCGAGCCCATGGCTGTTGAAGCAGCTGCCCCCGAGGCGGCAAAGGCGGAATAATCCGTGTCCATATTGCGACGTTTCTGGCCCGGCTCCCACACGGGGAGACCGGGGAACACCATTCTTTCTCCCGTCAGAGGCACTCCTCCGGGGGAGCGAGACACCCGCGCCGCCATCAACGAGCTTTCACAGGCTGTCCGTAACGATCCGGACGCCGTGGAAATCTATCTTGCCCTCGGAAACCTTTTCCGGTCACAGGGGGAAATTGAACGGGCGGTCCAGATACGGAGCAACCTGATCGTTCGCCCGGGTCTTGACGACAAGTTCAAGGCCCGGGCCTATTTCGAACTCGGCCACGACTACAAGCGCGGCGGATTCATGGACCGCGCCATGCAGTCCTTTGAACAGGCCCGCAAGCTTGGCGGAGAAACGGAAGAACTGCTCAGGGCCATGGCTCGGCTTTATGCCGAAACCGGCAGCTTTCAGAATGCGGCCAGCCTGTACGGCAAGCTGGATCACAGAATTGCCCAGGCCCATTATCTAGTGCGCCATGCCGAAGAACTGTATGACGCCGGAGCCGTTTCCGACAGCAAGAAGCTTCTGCACAAGGCCCTGAAGGTATACAGTGGTTCGGTCGAGGCATGGCTTGCGCTCATTTCGCTGGCCACCACTGACCGGGAATGGAAAAAGACCGGTCTGCTGCTCACGCAGGCGCTTGGTTCCGTTGCCCCTTCCATGCGTTTTCTGCTGCTTGAAGGCATGCTCTCCTTCTCCCCTTCCAAGGCCGAGATGAACAAGGAGAGCGAAAACGAGTTCACGGGCAGCCTCTGCAATGTGGTCATGCCCGCCATAGAAGCGCAGGCCCCCGACCTTATCCTGCAGTATTACGGCGCTCTTTTCCTGCTGCGCTGCGGCAATCCGGAAGAAGCCAACGCATGGCTGGCAAAGACCATGGTGCTCAGCCCCGATTTCTGGGCGGCACGGCTTGAACTGCTTGGCCTTTCCATGGATGACCAGCCTCTTTCTCCGGTATTCCGTAATCATCTTGCCTTCTTCGTAGAACAGGCAAAACACGTGAAACGCTTCGTGTGCAGCAGTTGCGGCATGCGCCGCTCACACACCTTCTATGTCTGTCCGCGTTGCCGCAGCTGGCATTCCGCCGCTTTCAGAACAACGCTGCAGGACTGATTTTTCATTCCGCGCCATTGCTCCTGCACATCTTGAGCAATTGGACATCATCACAACTTTCAGAATATTTTCATGACCTTAGAATCGAACAATACCATGAGCGAAGCCGCCACTCCCAAGCTGACCCCCATGTTCGAGCAGTACTTCCAGATCAAGGAAGACTACAAGGACTGCCTGCTCTTCTACCGCATGGGTGACTTTTACGAACTCTTCTTCGAGGATGCAGAGATTGCGGCCCGTGATCTTCAGATAGCCCTGACGAGCCGTTCAAGCCCCAACGCCGACTACCGCATTCCCATGTGCGGTGTTCCCTATCATGCTGCAGAAACCTATCTGCCCCAGTTGCTTGAAAAGGGGCACAAGGTTGCCATCTGCGAGCAGATAGAAGACCCCAAAGAAGCCAAGGGGCTGGTCAAGCGCGCGGTAAAACGGGTGCTCACCCCCGGCACGGTGGTGGAAGACGCCAACCTCGCCGCCAAGGGACACAACTTTCTTGCCGCCCTGTTCTGGGATGAGGCGGCAGCCAGCGGCGGCCTTGCATGGTTGGACTACTCCACGGGCGACTGGTCCGGTCTTTCCGTCACCAAGGTCAACGAACTGTGGCAATGGGCACAGAAGATGGGCCCCCGTGAACTGCTGGTGCCGGACACTGTTGCCGTGCCCGAATCCTTTGCGCTGGTCGACACGCATATCAACCGCATGCCCTCACGCCCCGCTTTTGACTATGCCAGCGGCCGCGACCGCGTCATGCAGGTGCACAACATCACAGACCTTGCCGTTGTCGGCCTTGAAAAGCACAAGGAGCTCACCCGTGCCTGCGGGGCGCTGCTTACCTACCTTGGGCAAACCCAGAAGCAGGAACTCACGCACCTTGGCCAATTCAAGCTGCTCAATCTGAGCAAGCACCTCATCCTTGATGAAATCACCGAGCGGAACCTTGAAATATTCCGTCGGCTTGATGGCAGAAAAGGACTGGGCACCCTCTGGCATGTCCTTGATCAGACGCAGACGCCCATGGGCGGCCGCCTGATGGAAGACCGCCTGCGCCACCCGTGGCGTGAGCTGGGTCCCATAAGCGAAACGCTTGATGCTGTTGAACATTTCACCTCACGCGACGGCCTGCGCAATGAATTTCGCACCGCCCTGCGGGACGTATATGATATCGAGCGGCTGAGCACCCGCATACAGCTCAACAGAGCCACCCCCAAGGATTACATTGCGCTGCGCAACAGCCTCGATTCCCTGCCGCGCATCCGCACCATTCTGGAACAGCCGGATAACGCAGGTGGCTATACCACCGCTGATCAGGATCAGGGGCTCTCTCTCCCCGGATTTCTTGCCCGCCTGCTTTCCAACTGGGACGACATGTTCGACTACAGCGACCTGCTGGACAGGGCGCTTGTGGACAACCCGCCCCACCTGCTTACGGAAGGCGGCCTCTTCAAGCTCGGCTACAAGCCGGAACTCGATGAGCTGATCGAACTGACAGAGCATGGTGAAGCAAAGCTTGAAGAACTGCTGGCAGAAGAGCAGCAGAGCTCAAACCTGCCCAAGCTGAAGATGAAGTATAACCGGGTGTTCGGCTACTTTTTCGAGCTGTCCAACGCGGTCAAGGAATCCGTGCCGGAGCACTTCATCCGCAGGCAGACACTGGCCAACGCAGAACGCTTCACCACCCCGCGCCTCAAGGAGCTGGAAGAAAAGCTGCTCGAAGCGTCCGACACCCGCAAGACGCTTGAATACAAGTTGTTTCAGGAACTGCGCGACCTTGTAGCACAGGCCCGACCCCGATTGCTCTTCATGGCCGACATGATCGCATGGCTGGACTACTGGCAAAGCCTTGCCGAGACCGCCCGCAAATGGAACTGGACCCGTCCCGAACTGCACAGCGGGCAGGACATCACCATTGTTGAAGGCCGCCACCCCGTTGTGGAAGCCGTGCAGGGAAGCAGCAACTTCATTCCCAACGATCTGCGCATAGACGACAAGCGCCGCGTTCTGCTCATCACAGGCCCCAACATGGCCGGTAAATCTACCGTGCTGCGGCAGGCCGCCATCATCTGCATTCTTGCGCAGATAGGCTCGTTCGTTCCTGCCCGTGAAGCCCGTATAGGCCTGACGGACCGCATATTCTCCCGCGTGGGTGCATCGGACAATCTGGCGCAGGGACAGTCCACCTTCATGGTGGAAATGATGGAAACAGCCCGCATTCTGCGGCAGGCGAGCAAGCGCAGCCTCGTCATACTGGACGAGATCGGCCGCGGCACATCCACCTTCGACGGCCTGTCTCTGGCATGGTCCGTGGTTGAAGAGCTGGCCCGCCGGTCCGATGGCATTCGCACGCTTTTTGCCACGCACTACCATGAGCTCACGGCACTTGAAGGTGCCATCCCCGGCGTGCACAACATGAACATCGCCATCAAGGAATGGAATGGTGATATCGTGTTTCTGCGCCGCCTTGTTCCCGGTCCTTCAGACAGGAGCTACGGCATAGAAGTGGCCAAACTCGCCGGGGTTCCCGCAGGCGTGGTCCGCCGCGCCAAAGAGATTCTCGGCGATCTGGAACGCAAGGCAAAGGCATCCGGCCAGCATTTCGAACCGCCGCGTCCTGCCCAGCCACTTCTGCCGGGCATGCCTGCGCCGGAGCCCCCCAAACAGAAGGAAAAGCCCGTGATGGAAGCCCCCGTGCATCCCCTGCTCACGGCGCTGCGTGATATTGATACCGACAACATGACACCGATGGATGCCCTGAAACGCCTGACCGAATGGAAAATGCTCTGGGGCAGCACCGCAAGCGAGGAAAACGATGACTAGATCTACCCTGACAAAGCTTTGTTCCGGCCTTCTTGTGGCCCTGCTTGCCGCCTCTCCCTTTATTGCAGGCTGCGGCAAAAAGGGCTGGCCGCAACCCAGAGATACCAACGAATCCTTCAAGTGGGTGCGCGCCAATGCCACCCCTGCCTCCGGATGCATACGTGTTGAAGCGGAATTGAATGGCAATTTGCGCAACATAGCGTATATTGCACTTGAACTGCAGACCGCAGGCTCGGCGGAAGATTGTCCCACCTGCCCATTCAACCCCAACGAACGGGTGGAATATCATCCTGAAGATCTGGGAATCACCTCCCAGCAGGGGGCTTTCTCCACAATGTACTGCCCCACCCGCAAGTCCGATGCTTATCGCTGGAGACTGGTAGGGGTAAACGTCTACGGCACGCTGGAACACGCGCTTTCCACCGTCCGTGGTGTGGAAATGGAATAAACCGTTCCGCAACAGGAGGCACACATGCATTATTTTGAGTATCGTAATGGGGAACTTCATGCCGAAAATGTGCCTGTGCGCAAGCTTGCGCAGGAATATGGCACGCCGCTGTATGTGTACTCCTCGGCAACGTTCACGCATCACTTCAAGGCGTTCGATTCTGCCTTTGAGGGAATACAGCACCTCACCTGCTATTCGGTGAAGGCATGCTCCAACATCAATATCCTGAAACTGCTCGGCTCGCTCGGCGCAGGCATGGATATCGTTTCTGGCGGCGAACTGCACCGTGCCCTCAAGGCCGGTATTCCTGCAGAGCGCATCGTGTATTCCGGTGTGGGCAAAAAGCACTCGGAAATACGTGAAGCGCTGGAAGCCGGAATCCTGATGTTCAATGTGGAATCGAAGCAGGAACTGGAACGCATTGCCACTGTTGCCCGTGAACTGAACAAGGTTGCCCGCATTTCCCTGCGTGTGAACCCGGATGTGGACCCCAAGACGCACCCTTACATCTCCACCGGACTCAAGAAAAACAAGTTCGGGCTTGATATCGAACAGTCGCTTGCGACCTATCGCAGAGCCAGTGAACTTGAAGGGGTTGAGCCCATCGGCATCGACTGTCACATCGGTTCACAGCTGACCAGTATAGAGCCTTTCCTCGAAGCACTGGACCGGGTCATGAAATTCTACGAAACCCTCAAGGCTGAGGGTATCAACATTCGTTACCTCGACCTTGGCGGCGGGCTTGGCATTCCCTACAACACGGAAGAACCGCCCCACCCTGTCGAATACGGCCGGGCCGTCACGGAACGCCTCAAGGGAACCGGGCTTACGCTCATTCTTGAACCCGGCCGCGTCATCGCCGGCAACTCGGGCATTCTGGTAACCGAAGTGGTCTACACCAAGGATACCCCCAGCAAGCATTTTGTCATTGTGGATGCCGCCATGAACGATTTGGTGCGCCCCTCGCTGTATCAGTCGTTCCACCGCATAGCGGAAGTCGTCCCGCAGGGACGCCCCCAACGGGATGTGGATGTGGTCGGCCCCATCTGCGAATCCGGCGATTTTCTTGCGCAGGACAGAACCATACCAGCCGTGGAACAAGGGGAGCTGCTCGCCCTCTTCTCCGCAGGGGCCTACGGGTTTTCCATGAGTTCGCAATACAACTCACGCCTGCGAGCCGCCGAAGTGATGGTGGATGGTGATGCCGTCAAGGTCATCCGCAAACGCGAGACCTACGCCGACCTCACCGCGCTGGAAGAAGGAAACCTGTAACTTGGGCAGCTGCGTCGCATGCAGGCGTGATAACCAAGCCAGAGACATCGTTTTTAGAGAAGCTGACCAGAAACCAGTTGGTCAAACTAGTCGGACGCACTGGCCCGATACTCTGATCAGCTAGGCTGAAAAACGGCATATATTGTTAACGCCGGGGGACATACCCCCCGGCGTTCTTTTTTTGAAATATCCTTAAAATAAGGTACAATAACGGACTTGTGGTTATTTATATAAACATATTTTCAAAAAATGCTTGCCATGCGAAACAGACTTTGTTTATAAACAGCAACAGAACACCACGATAAGGAGACAGCATGGCACAACTGGACTTCCACACGTTCTTCCGCAGACTGGAGAAAGCCACAAGCATCAAAAGTCAGCAGGATCTTGCAACGGCGCTGGGAGTGAACCGTTCCGCCATTACGCAGGCGAAACGCCGCGATGCCGTGCCTCCCAAATGGATTCTGGCCCTGTCACGTCAATTCGGCCTTAATCCCGACTGGCTTGAATTCGGGAAGGGGACGCCCCAGCGCGCAAAAGCGGATGCCGCTGCAACAGCCTCCCCCACCCCTGCCACTCATTCTGAGCACGAACAGGTGGCAAGCATTCCGGCCATAGCGACAGTTCCCAAGGTCTATGCACGCCTGTGCGCCGGCGGCGGCTCCTTTGACGTGGAGGCAGCCGTGGTGGAAGAGCACATATTCAAGCAGGACTGGCTTGCCAGAAAGGGAAAGCCCGGTTCCATGGTCCTCATGGATGTGTTCGGCAACAGCATGGAACCCGAGATTCGGGAAGGTGACATGGTTCTGGTAGACCAGTCCCAAAAAGACATATTCGCCGGTTCCATCTACGCCGTGGGCCTTGAAGACACTGTCATGGTCAAACGCCTTGAACGCAAGATGGGAGAGGTTGTCCTGCACAGCGACAACCCGGACTATTCCCCCATTCAGGTTCGGGGCGACGAACTGGAAAATTTTCGGGTCATAGGACGCATAGTCTGGATTAGCCGGGAATATCGGTAATAGCAGCATCAGGAAAAGGGCCATGCCATTTTTTTAGAACAACTAAGTTAACTTTAATAAACAGGCACGCAACATACAAGGAGAACGGTCATGCAAAAGCGTTTCTGCACCTGTGGTTTCATGGTTCTGGTTGATTACATCATGAACAGCAATTCCTTTGCCTACCGGATCTTCTCCGCAGGCTTCAAGGCCGGACACCGGGTTGAAAGCTGCCCCTGCTGCGGCCGTCCGCTTGATATAGACTCCCTGCGTTAATGCATTGGCCCGCCTTTCATCAACGCGGAAAGATGCATGCGGGATCAGTCCCGTTTTTTTGGCCATGTAATGTTGCATTATATAAACTAATGATAGCGCGAAATACACCGACTCTCGAAAAGGCTTCCCCGGTCGGTTGTTTCCCCCGCGCGGCATTCCGGTCTGCCCCCGGAGTGCCGCGCTTCTACGCAGATAATTGTCCTACCCAGCGGTAGAACCCCAAATGTCCCTACGTTATCACTTATTCATTAAAACATCGCTTCAACAATCAACATTTACTTCTTGTCTGACTTAATCAAATATACTCCCTAATGGCAGAGATCAGGCTCGCACTATTCCAGTTCACAATTTGTCTTGCATTATTGGTAATCTTAAGTGGAATTCTTTCATTACCTCTAGGGCGAACTCCTATAATAATTTTATTGAGCCTGACAGCTTCATCTATTTCATAGTCTATCCATTCGCTATAGGCAGCATACATTCCAGCAATGATAATAATACATTGAGTTGGATTGATTTGCCGAGTAAGGCACCGTTTCAACCCTGCCGTACTAGTTTCTTCACAACCATCATGGGACGGGACACTATAATTCTCCCATTCAAAATTTGAGGCTCCATCTAACCAATTAACAATGGTACGATAGTCATCATCATATCGCCATGCATGGCTGATGAATAGCCTCCTTGTTCTTAAGCTCGGCATTATACACCTCTCGTATGTCTAACGTTAATGATCAAAAAACAAATCAACAACTTTTTCAGCGCTATGCGTATCTTTTTTAAATTCACACACATATACAGCCTGATTGAGCATTGAAAGCATTTCGCGCGGTGTCAAAAACTCGTTTCTAATCATTCTTTCATATCTACGAAATGCGGAATCTGGCATATCGAAATATAAATAAGCCTCTGCAAGTGTAGCTTGTGCCCATTTATCTGACGTTAGCGAAGCATAATGCGTAGCCTCATTCGCCCACTTATTACATTCATTTTTGTCATTTAAATATAACAACGAAAGAAACGCTAGATTGATTGCATGATAGTGACATTGAGCATAATTTTTAACCTTTAAAGACATTACATATGCTTCATTGTATAATTCAAATGCCCTTTCGGCATAATGATTATCTGATTTTTCAATCCATAGACGCTTGAATCTGCCGCCAAGAACCCCTAAAGCATCGGTCCCTTTATTCTCTCTCCTTTCTAAAACATCAATCGCATCACCTCTTCTTCCTTCATGCTCAAGACCAAGAGCGTATAACACAAGCTCTTCATCATTTATACAGTCCATATCAACATGCTTATTTACGTAATTTTGGACAAGGTTCTTAAAATCCAGCCTTTCTACAGCTAGAGCAGCACTCATTCTAGGGTTTAAATTTACATTTTCCCCTTTTATAAAAGCCCTTAAAACCTCTACAGAAAGAGAATTTCCCTGCTTCGGCTTAACTATTTCGATATGACCGCCAGGCACTACTGCATGAAATCGGGCGTCAAAAGGCGCAAGAGAGGATTGAGTTGGCACAAAATCGTCAATATCTCCTGCAACAGTCATAAAGTTGAAATATTGACATGAAGCATTAAAGTTGTCCCATTTTTTTCTAAGACTCTGTATAAACACACCATCAGGTCTCATGCTTTCTACTTGCCGCTTAAAGACTCCTCCGAAACGTGCTTTATGCAACCCACCGCTAGGAGTTCCATAATGTATCAAGTGGCTAGTTTTTTCAGATATGTCTGGATATTCAGAGCATAAATACTGATCGACAAGCCCCCCCATACTCTGG
>JBKEAK010000017.1:0-1966 GCA_047972125.1 Halodesulfovibrio sp. | reverse complement strand
TCTTCCATTTGAAAAGCGCATCCTTAACAATTTATCCCTATAACCACCTGTAGCCCACGTAGCCGGCACCGTCTCTTTCTGGAGGCAGCCCACAACTCAGCGTCCTCCGAAAACGGCACAAGCCCCCGGCGACACGTCGCCGGGGGCTTGTGCATGCTTTTATCAGGAATCATCGTGATGGTTGTGCCCGCATCCCGAACAGCCGGCGCAGCCGCCTAAGCAGCCGCCCTTCTGTTTGGTTTTATAAACGTTTCTTACCGCCAGCGCTGCCACAAGTAAAACAGCCAATCCCACTACGATACTTCCCATGTTCGCACTAATCCAAGCAAACATACCACGATCTCCTATCCACGGCTTTCTAATTCAAGCCGTTGCCCTCTCCCGCACCTTTTCCATGGTCTTTGTCCTGCCATTGGAGTCCCGGCGAAAAAGCCACATAATAAATCCAATTACAACCAGAATCGCGGCCACCGTTCCAAGGCTGAAGCCACCGCCGGAGGTCACTTTCCAGAACTGGTAGAAGCAAAGCGCCACAGCATAGGCAAACACCGTCTGATACCCGATGGCAAACCAGAACCATTTTGCACTGTTCATCTCCTGACGAATGGCGGCGATGGCCGCAAAGCAGGGGGCGCACAAGAGATTAAACACCATGAAGGCATAAGCCGCACCCAAGGTAAATACGCCGGTGAGAGCGGCATAACCCTGGCCGTCACCCAAACCGTACAGGATGCTCATGGTACTGACCACACCTTCCTTGGCCACAAGACCTAAGAGGGTGGACACCGCCGCCTGCCATGTTCCAAAGCCCAAGGGGGCAAATATCCAGGCCACTGCGCTGCCTATCATAGCCAGAAGACGTCCCTCCATCTCACCGTCCAGCATACCGAAGCTGCCGTCCACCCAACCAAAGTTAGACATAAACCAGATGAAGATGGAAGCCAGCAGAATGAGGGTGCCGGCTCGCCTAATAAAATCCCAGGCCCGCTCCCACATGCTCTTGAGAACATTCCCAAGGGTGGGCAGATGGTAGAGAGGCAGCTCCATCACAAAAGCAGCTTCCTCCCCCCGGAACATCTTGGTCTTCTTCAGAATGGCGCCGGAGAACAAAACGGCAGCAATTCCCAGAAAATAAGCGCTGGGAGCAACCCACCAAGTCCCGCCGAAGAAAGCCGCGGCAATCATCGCAATGATGGGAAGCTTTGCCCCACAGGGCACGAAGGTGGTCGTCATCACCGTCATTCTGCGGTCGCGGTGACTTTCAATGGTGCGGCTGGCAGTAACACCGGGGACGCCACAGCCCGTTGTAATTAGCATTGGGATAATGGATTTGCCCGAGAGTCCAAACCTTCTAAAAATTTTATCCAAAATGAAGGAGATCCGGGCCATATAGCCACAGCCCTCCAAGATCGCTAGGAACAGGAACAGCACCATCATCTGAGGCACAAAGCCCAGCACGGCACCAACGCCAGCTACCACACCGTCCATAATCAGACCTTCCAGCCAAGGAGCGACAGAGACGCGCTGGAGCGCATCACCCAGAACCACAGGCAGCCCCGGGATCCAAACGCCAAAATTGGCAGGATCTGGCAATTCCATCTCAGTGGCCGAAAGCCAGTCGTCTAGCGTGACGGGCCCCTCGTAGACCACTTCACCAGAATCCGGATCAACCACCACAACATTCTCTCTCAGTCGAGAGGCCTCTGCGATAAACAGACTTTCCGCAATGGGATCAATTCCATCCCCTAGAAGAGGGGTAATATCAATGCCATGGCGCTCGGCCACACCTAAAAACTGCTCAGCCTTCATTTGGGCTTCGCCATAGGCTTCAACCTCCTCGCCGTAGGCCTCGCTGCCTCGGCCGAAGAGAAAGTATCCATCCCCGAAGAGACCGTCGTTGGCCCAGCCCGTTGCCCAGCCCCCCACAGTGGTAACAGAGAAATAGTACACCAAACACATGACCACG
>JBKEAK010000329.1:0-5053 GCA_047972125.1 Halodesulfovibrio sp. | reverse complement strand
CTTGAATATATTCTTTCCCCCTTCATGTCGTCCATTACCTTTTCCATGCAGGAAAGATGATATCGCATTGTGTTAATACGCTTCGTATAGGTGTTGAAAACCGGCCTTTTTGCCGGTTTTTTTGTAAGAATGATAATTTTTCTTCATTCTTTTCGTATTGTACTTTATTCGTTAAAGTGTCTTTTGAGAGTGAACGCTTGTTATTTTGTGAGCAATTATCACCTTCTCCGCTGGAGCGTATCCATGAAGAATCTTAAGCTGGCCTGGAAATTGGCCCTTGGTTTCGGCGCGTTGATTGGTCTTACTCTCGTTGTCGCATGGGTGGGACTGAGCGGCATATGGGGCATTGAAGATCGGGTTGAAAAGGCGGACGACATGAACCGGCTTGTCAAACTGATCATGGACGCCCGCCTGCAGGAAAAGAACTTCATCATCCGGCGTGATGAGGAATCGCGCAAGAAGCATGCTGAGATTCTGGTGTCCATGCATAAGCAGATTACAGACAGCAAGGGCAAGTTCCTCGATCCGGTTAATCTGAAACAGATGGATGACGTGGCCGCAGCCGTGAATAAATACGGCTCGTCCTTCCTGCTGTATGCGAAGGGGAGTGACGAACGTTTTGCCATGATGGATAAAATGCGCGCCAACGCGCAGGGTGTGCTTGCCGAGGCGGAAGAGATTCGCGCGAACCTCAAGCAGCAGCTTGTCCAGCTGAGGGCGGCCGGTGCCGCATCCACCGTTGTGGACCTGAAGCTCCGCAACGCTGACGATGCAAACCGCATCATCAAGTGGTTCCTCGATGCCCGCAAGAATGAAAAAGAACTGATCATTTCTTCCGACGCCAAATATGCCGCAGCGTTGGATGAAGACATGGCCAAGATTCTGGAGCTTACGGCCGACCTGCGCACCCGCCTTGAAAGCAAGGAGAACCTTGCCTCCATTGATTCACTCAAAAATTCCGTGAAGACATATCATGAAGGCTTCCGTCAGTATCACGGCATGATGCAGGAACAGGACAAGGCCAACACCACCATGATTGCAAGTGCACGCGAGGCACGGGCCATCTGCGAAGATGCGCGGAACAATCAGAAGGAAAAGATGGATGCCCAGATTCAGACCTCGGTATCCATCATGGGTGTTGCTACCGCCTTTGCCATCGTTATTGCCGTGCTGCTTGCCGTGTTCATCACCAGGGGCATTACCGTTCCGTTGGCAAAGGGCATTGCCTTTGCGCAACTGCTCTCCGGTGGCGATTTGCGGGCAACCGTGGATGTGCACCAGCGTGACGAGGTGGGCATGCTTGCCGATGCGCTACGCACCATGGTGGGGCGCCTGCGCGAGGTGGTGGGCGAGGTGCAGAGCGCAGCAGAAAATGTTTCGTCCGGCAGCGAAGAACTTGCCGCCTCAAGCACCAGCATGTCGCAGGGGGCAACCGAGCAGGCCGCAGCGGTGGAAGAGATTTCTTCTTCCATGGAGGAAATGGCCTCCAACATTCGCCAGAATGCCGAAAATGCTGTGCAGACCGAGCAGATGTCGCTGAAGGCAGCCAGAGATGCGGAAGAAGGTGGCAGAGCCGTTGCCCGCACCGTTGAAGCCATGAACAAGATTGCCGAGAAGATTTCCATCATCGAGGAAATTGCACGGCAGACCAACCTGCTTGCGCTGAACGCCGCCATTGAAGCGGCCCGTGCCGGTGAACACGGCAAGGGTTTTGCCGTTGTGGCATCCGAAGTGCGCAAGCTTGCCGAACGTTCGGGTGAGGCTGCGGCCGAGATCAGCGAACTGTCTTCATCCAGCGTGGAAGTGGCACAGGCTGCCGGTGAGATGCTGAACAAGATTGTGCCGGACATTCAGAAGACGGCAAGCCTTGTGCAGGAAATTGCCGCGGCCAGCAACGAGCAGAACTCCGGCGCCGAGCAGATAAACAAGGCCATTCAGCAGCTTGATACGGTCGTGCAGCAGAACGCCTCGGCTTCTGAAGAAATGGCATCCACTTCCGAAGAGCTGGCCTCGCAGGCTGAGCAACTCATGCAGAACATTGCCTTCTTCAAGATAGACCATCATGGCGGCCCCTCGGCGCATGCCCAGCCGCCCCGACAGGTTCAGGCTGCCTATGCATCCGCACGGGGCAAGAGCGGCAGCGCCGCAGGCAAGCCCCGCAAGCTGGCATCTTCGGGCAGGGCTTCCGGGGGTGCTTCTGGCGCAGGCATTGCTCTGGATATGAAGGAAGCATCCGACGACGACTTCGAACGCTTCTAACTACGATTTCGCCGCCGGCAGCATCTGTTGCCGGATTAGGGTTACAGATATTGCGACAGGGCGCCCGCTTCGGCGGGCGCTTTTTTTTGCATCCTTTCCGCTTTTCATTGCCCGAAGAGGCCGTTGGGGGTAGAGTGCCGCCCATGAGCCTCTTACGAATTGCAGAAGAAAACGAATCGGTTATCCGTCTGGTCCCGAGCATGGTGCCTGCCGTTGCCATGGGCTGTTGCATTGTCATCGGCTGTGCTTTCGGCGTTGCCGGAGCCCTGCAGACAGGGCAGCCGCTGCAGGCGGTGGTCCTGCTCATGGCAGCCTGTGCGTTTTTCCTCACCGCCATTCTGGTAAGAAGCCAGAAACGGGCCTACGAGGTGAACATTGCCGACAAGGCCGTGTATGTCATGGGCCGCCAGAAGACGGACATCTATGTCATTCCGTTCAGCGAGATCGCAGCCCTGCGCATTGTACAACGAGTGCGCATGGTGGATGTTTCCGTGCACGACCGCAAGGAAGAGCTTGTGCACGCCTCCAAGCGTCCCGGCAGGCCGGAATATTCACTGGATATCATCCGTCGTGATTCCGGCTACGAGACTATGGACAAGTCTGTTACCGCGCAGGAGATCGTGAACCTTGCCAACCTGCTCGCCAAGCACACGGGACTGCCCGTGGTGGACGATGCCGGGCTGGATGCAGCACATGAGGCAACCGCAACCTATGCGGCAGAGGCTAATGCAGCACCGGATTCACCCCCGCCCGGTTCCGTCATCCGGTACAAGGAAGACAGGCGCGGCGCAGGCTATGTATGGACACTCTCATCCGGCCCTGTTGTCATGGGGCTCATGGCCCTTGTGGGGCTGGGGATGCTGGGCATAGGTGCCATGGGCATTCTGGAATTCCTCAAGGAAGACGGCAACCATTGGGTTGCGGTTGCTGCAACCATGATAGCCGGGGTGCTTGCCTACCAGATTTCATGGCGTTTTCTGCACGGTGCCCTGTGCAGCGGCTACGTGGCGCTGGATGATGAAGAACTGCACTGCGGGTATTACTGCCTTGATAATGACAAGGAAGCATTCTCCATTCCCAGACAGCAGGTCATGGCCTTTCGCGTGAATGCGCCCCGGTACCGCAGGTGCACGCTTGAGGTGCTCACCCGCGACGGCAACACCCTTATAGTGGCAAAACTCAATCCCGGCCTGTTCCCCCTGACTGTGGGGGACCTGCACTGGCTCAATGCCCGGCTTACCAAGGTGCTGGAACGGGGAGCCTGACCCGGAGCATTTTCCCGACCATTGATATTTTACGGCTTTGCCTTGCACGTAATCAGCCTGCGGCGTTATTGTAAGGTATGAAGCCATCATCACCTGCCATACGAGCGCTGAAATACCTGCTCCCCTGCCTGATTGTGCTGGGATTCTGCATGCATTCCGAGGCATCCGGCGCATACAGGGTTCTGCAGCTCAATTCTTACCATCCTGAATTTCCCACGGCCAGTCTGGTGCACGATGGGGCCATGTCCGTTTTTGCACCGGTAGGTGTGGAGATGGATGTTGAATACCTCGACACCAAACGCCATCCGGATGCTCCGGTGCTCGAGCTGGCAGCCAAAACCCTTGCCTACAAGCTACAGCGGCGTCCTGCCTATGCTGCGATACTCACATCCGACGACAACGCCCTGCATTTTGCCCTGCAGTACAGGGATACGCTTTTCAAGGGCCTGCCCATTGTCTTCTGCGGTGTGAATGATGTGGACTTTGCCTTGTCCATGAATGGTGATCCGGGGGTGACTGGCGTCATAGAAGCTGTTTCCTTGCGGCCTACCATTGATCTTATTTTCTCCTTGAGTCCGGCTGTAACGCGGGTTGTGGCCATAACGGACATGACGTTGAGCGGCAGGGGAGATTTGCGGTCCTTTCTGCAACTGAAGAACGAGTATCCCGCAGGAAAGCTGGACGTGCTGGACCTCAGCCAGCTCACCTGGAATGAGCTGGAGGCGCAGCTGAACCATCTGCAGCAGGATACGGCGTTGCTGCTCCTTTCCGCTTACAGCGATTCGCGCGGCACCTTGTACGATTTTGCCACCGGCATGAAGAAGATCGTTTCCGCAAGCCCTGTGCCGGTCTACCATCTCTGGCGGCACGGCATAGGTAACGGGCTCATGGGCGGTATAGTGGTCAGTCATTATCATCAGGCCCGCGCTGCCGCGCTGATGGTGCTGGATATTCTGCATAATGGCCGGTCGCCGGGCAGCATTCCGGTAACGGACAAAAGCCCCAATGTCTGCATGTTCGATGCCTCGCTCATGGCCCGCTGGCACCTTGATCCATCGCGCCTGCCGTCCGGTGCCGAGCTTGTGAATCCGCTTCCCCATTCCTTGACCCGCATCCTTTCAGACCCCAGAGCCGGATATGCAGGCGTCGCCATTGCGCTGGCAGGCGTTGCGGCGGCTGTCATCCTGTTCCGCCTCAGGCGGCGGATGCAGCGCATGGATGTGCAGAACAGACTGGATACAGCCCGCAGAGGAATGCAGGATTCCCGCGACTACCTCAAATCCATCATGGACAGCCTGCCCGAAGCCCTCGTGCTTCTGGACTGCGATGGCCGTATCGTGGACTGGAACCGGAATGCCGAGCAGTGGGCCACCGTTCCGGGCAAGCTGGGAGCGGGGAAGGACTTCTTCTCCATCTTCTCCTCCCTGCCCCTGGCACCGTCGCGGTTTGAACTTGTGCTCGCCCGCAGAGAGTCGGTGCATATTTCAAATACCCCCGTCAAGATCGGCGGTGTGGCTGTGTATGCCGAT
>JBKEAK010000328.1:0-2280 GCA_047972125.1 Halodesulfovibrio sp. | reverse complement strand
TATTCGATGCAATTGTTCAGAAAGGTGGTTTTACCGGCTCCCAGAAAACCGCTGACAACAATCAGCCCGGGGCGCTTGTCAGCAAGAGAGGGATACAATCTGGCGCATTCAGGGGAATCAAGATCATGCGTATGCCAACAGGGAGCACTCGCCCAGCCGTCAGGCAGACTTTGCACCTCAAATGTGCCACCTGGATACTCAGCCCGTGATACTGCAGGCCTTGCCGCCATCTCCTGTTCGGAAGACAACCGGGCACCTACCTGAACAGCATGATGGCAGATTCCATCACGCAAGGCGGCTGCCAAAGCTTGCGGGGCACCCCATACAATATCTTCAGCCACCAGATATGAATCAGAATCCGCTTCGGCTGCCGCGGCACGGGAAACAGTTCCGTCTGCATGCCTGCGGAGCAGACGCCCGGCCCGCTCCGTCCGAATCAACTGCGCCGGAACCTGCTTTGTGCAGGCAGAAATGGCGGCACTCAGGACATCAAACAAAGCGCGGCAAAGCGCATACGCAGGCAGGTCTTCTTCCAGATCTCCGGGTTTGATTATCCAGCCCGTCTCAAGGCTCCCGACACCGCTTTCAGAAACCATCCGTCTGTGCCGTTCTGCAAGCAGATTCAATCCCAACGCCTGCCCGGACTGTTCGCAGCAAAGCTGCAACGTGCCAATACGAAAGAGGGATCGCAAAGTATCATCTGCAACAAAATTCCGGACCCCCTCTGCATACCCAGCCCTCTCCACAACCACGGCTGCATCAAGGCGCAACCGATCACAAACCTCTTCTTCCGGATCGGGAAAATAGTGGATACCGAACCGACCGAAACATATGGAGTCATGCTCGGCTCCATCTTCCCACGACAGCCCGAACACTCCCCGGTGACCTGAGATTCTGCACGTAAAGGCTCCGTCTCCGCCCTGACAACGCGCAAGCCCCAGCCAGCGGACCAGACGTCGGAACCGGTTATCCCGGCAGGCAACAGCAATGGCGTTTACTGGCAGATTTCGCATATGTTCCAAAGAAACAGCCTCAGCGCCCGGAGGAATGAAAAAATCCGTAATCATATGTCATTCCCGAAAAAGGGCGAGGCTGGCAGCCCCGCCCTTCTGTATTTCATAGTTAGAACGTGATGGTATCGCCGTTGCCCAGATAATCCTTGGAGGAAGACCGGTAACGGGCCGTGCCGCGAACAACGGGATAACCGCGTTCAATGAACTTCTTCGCGGTAAGGTGCCCGGTGCAGTGGTTGCATCCGATATGCTCGAAGTTCCACTTGCCAAGCGAGATGACAAGGTCATCGTATTTGGGGTCCCAGTCTTCAAAGGGCGAGATGTGCAGACCGCCATACAACCCGTAGAATCTGTCGTTATCGTACTTCAGGTCGTTGTATGCATAGTCAGTCATCTGCAGCAGCCCCTGATGGCAGCAACCCGAAACAAGCACGAGGCCCTTGTCCTTGACGTTGAAGGCGAGCGAGGTTTCACCGAACACGCGGTTGATGATCGGTACGTCGAACTTGAGCACAGCCATACCGGGCATGATCTGATGCAAAGGCTCCTTCTGGATGAAGGGAGTTCCCTTGTAGCCGCTATCCTTGATGTACTGCAGGCCTTCCTTGTAGAAGCCGTCGTGGATGTACATGGGAATACGGTCGTCGTACTTCATGGTGACCGGCAGACCCCAGAAATGGTCCCAGTGTTCGTGTGAAATGAACAGACCTTCAATCTCCCGTGCTTCCAGCATCTTGTCGATGCCTTCGCGCTTGAAGCTCTTGTCCATCCATTCATACGACCAGCCGGTATCAAGCAGGAAGTTGTGCTTGGTGCCGTCCAGCGCCTCGACAATCAAAAGGCAGGAGAAGCCCCCCGGGTTGTCGGGATGCAAGGCAACCTTACGCTGTAATTCCCATGCTTTTTCAATGTCATGGGGAATCAGATCCTTGATGGTGGCCATTGCGGAATCATACGACCCCTGCGCGGTTCCCTTGCCGTTGGCAAAGGGGGCCCAGTTCAGCGTATACTGGTTCACCAGCAGACCGCCCGCAGCGTGGATGTCGCCGATAAGGTCCGCATTGCTGAACCAGCTGGTTTCCGAGATATTCACTACCTTGACGCTTCGTACGGCGCCGAAATCCTGAAACTTGCGTTCTGCCTTGGGCAGCCTGTCATAGGCGGACTGGGTGTAGGAATACAGCCCCATGGAGGCGAAGGCACCAGCGCACACACCGGTTGCAACACCCTTGACGAAGTCGCGCCGGCTCATGTGGTTATCTTTCAT
>JBKEAK010000327.1:0-6338 GCA_047972125.1 Halodesulfovibrio sp. | reverse complement strand
CTGGGTGAAGAGCGAACGGTTGAATGACGGATGGATAATGCATCATTTTGTAGTATGTCGCCAGTATAGACCGTGCGAAGTTGCAAAAAAGTGGGTTGTTTCTCGGTGTTGAGGTGAGGGGAGGACATATGAGAATCGCCCCCCGGCGTGAGGCCGGAGGGCGATGTGGTCGTCATTATTCGGTGTCGGTTTTTCGCAGTTTGTGCTCTTCTCTGCGCCTTCTGAAAAAGGCCGAAAGCTGGGCCGCGCATTCCTGTGCAAGCACGCCGCCCAGGTGCCATATGGCATGGTTCTGAAACGGCAGTTCCAGAGCTTCCATCTGCGAGGCAAGCACGCCGGTCTTGGGATCGGTCGTGCCGTAGACAACGCCCCGTACGCGGGCATGCACCATGGCTCCTGCGCACATCATACACGGCTCAAGCGTAACCACCAGCACGGCGTTTTCCACGCGGTAGTTGCGCATGTCTGCGGCTGCGCTGCGCAGGGCAAGTATCTCTGCATGCGCGGTGGGGTCATTGTCGGTAATGGTTCTATTGTGCCCTCTGGCCAGTATTTCACCGTCCGGGGCCACCAGCACTGCACCCACAGGCACTTCGCCCAACTCTTCGGCCTTTGCGGCTTCTTCCATGGCAATGCGCATGAGCGCTTCCCACGAGTCCCAGCCGGAAGGCAGAGCTGTCAGTTCCGCGCGGCAGTGTTCCAGTTCCCTGCGCGTTGTCATGGGCTAGACGATAACGTGCTTCTTGATGTGGGCCACAACTTCTTCCGGGGTGTCCAGAATGGTGATCAGGTCCAGTTCCTTTTCCTTGATGTAGCCGCCGGTCACCATCTGGTCCTTCACCCAGTCGATCAGGCCGTTCCAGAACTCGCTCTTGTAGAGTATGATGGGGAAGGGCTTGATGCGGTTGGTCTGGGTAAGCACAAAGGCTTCTGTCAGTTCGTCCAGCGTGCCGAAGCCGCCGGGCATAACCACATAGGCCATGGCGTATTTGATGAACATGAGCTTGCGCACGAAGAAGTAGCGGAAGTTGCAGCGCACGTTCATGTAGTTGTTGCTGTGCTGTTCCATGGGCAGGTGAATGTGCAGGCCCACAGAGGTGCCGTTGACTGCGGCAGCGCCCTTGTTGCCGGCTTCCATTATGCCGGGGCCACCGCCGGTGATGACGCCGTAGCCTGCTTCCACCAGCATGCGGGCCAGCAGTTCCGTCTCCTGATAGAGGGGGGAGTCCGGCGCAACGCGGGCAGAGCCGAAGATGGAAACGCACTGTTCAAGCTCGCTCAGGGTTTCGAATCCGTCCACGAGTTCCGACATGATCTTGAAAAGACGCCACGATTCCTTAATGGAAAGGCTGTCTATGACATACTGTTTTGATGAAGGCATGTTAGCTCCTGTGATAGCTCGGTTGATCGCCGCCGGGCGGCGGAACAGGGTATGAGAGCATGATAGTAAGGCAAGTATAGGGTTTTCCGGCAACGGGCGCAACGGGTGGAAATTGCTTGCGCTTGGCGGCATCTGCGGCCATAGTGGTGTCCATTAGTGACGACGGCGTAATTGTTTTTGTCTAACCTATTACAGTGAGTTGTGCATGAAGATACAGTTTCTCGGAGCTGCGCAAACCGTAACCGGCTCCTGCTACATGATAGAAACGGACGACAAGCGTTTTGCCATCGACTGCGGTATGCATCAGGGCAACAAGGAAATTGAAAAGCGCAACGTTGATACTGACATATATGAACCTGAACGGATAGACTTCTTTCTTGTTACGCACGCACACATTGACCATACCGGTCTGCTCCCCCGCATGGCCCGCATGGGCTTCAAGGGCAAGATATACTGCACGGAACCCACGCGGGACCTGCTGGAAATAATGCTGCAGGACAGCGCCCACATTCAGGAAATGGAAGCCGAGTGGGCCACCAAGAAGCAGAGCCGCAAGGGCAAGAAGCCCGTGGAACCTCTGTATACGCAGGACGACGCAGCCCGCGTTTCCAGATTCTTCGAAACGGTGGAATACAACCAGCCGTTTGAACCCTGCCCCGGCGTGAAGGTGACCTACCGCGATGCCGGGCATATTCTCGGTTCCGCCTTTCTTGAAGTGCAGGTGAAGGAAAACGGCGACAGCACCCGCATGATTTTCTCCGGCGACCTCGGACGTCCCAACCAGCTCATGGTGAACGATCCCGATGAACCCGGCATTGCCGATTACATGTTCCTCGAATCCACCTACGGCGACCGTAACCACAAGGACAGCGGCAGCAGCCGCGTGGAACTGGCCGAAGCCATTGCCTACAGCTACGGGCATGGCGAAAAGGTCATCATTCCCGCCTTTGCCGTGGAACGCACGCAGGAAGTGCTCTACACGCTGTACCTGCTGAACAAGGAAGGCAAGCTGCCCAAGGATATGCCCATCTATCTGGACAGCCCGCTGGCCATTCGCGCAACCGAAATTTTCAGGAAGCATCCAAAATACATGGATGACGACCTGCGCAAGATCATCGAGTCCGGCGAAGACCCGCTTGATCTGCCCAACCTGCGCTTTACGCTGAAGACGCACGAATCCACGGCGCTTAACACCATGGATGGTCCGGCGATCATTATCTCTGCAAGCGGCATGTGCAACGCAGGGCGTGTTAAGCACCACCTGCGGCATAATATATGGAAGGATGGTGCTTCCATCGTGTTCGTGGGCTATCAGGGTCAGGGCACTCCGGGCCGCAAGATCGTGGATGGAGCACAGACCGTGCGCCTGTTCGGCGAAGATGTTGCCATTCGCGCGAAAGTGTTTACCATCGGCGGATTCTCGGGTCATGCCGGTCAGAGCCAGATTCTGGATTGGGTCAAGTCCATTGCCCGCCCCGAGATGGAAGTTTTTCTGGTGCACGGCGAAGAAATGTCTCAGAAGACCCTTGCAGGTCTGCTGAAGGAACAGTTCAGCGTGCCGGTGCACATTCCTGAGTATCTCGAAGAGCTTACGCTCAAGCCCGGCAAGATCGTGGAAACCATGGTTGATGCACAGCGGGCTCAGCCGAGAGTGGACTGGCTGTTCCTCATCGGCGAAACCGAATCCAAGATGGCGCAGCTGCGCAAGCGTCTTGAAAAGGTTGAGGAAAAGGATTGGATGGAACAGGTCGAAATACGCGACCGCCTTGTGGAACTGAACAGCGAAATCCTGAGCTTCCTGTCTCAGGTATAGCGGATTGACGAATACATGCGAATCATTGCTGGTGAATACGGAGGCAGAAGCCTCAAGACCACAGAGGGACCGGGATACCGGCCTGCCACGTCCAAAGTGCGGCAGGCTGTGTTCTCCATGCTGGAGTCGCGCGGCCTGTACTGGCCCGAAGTGCGCGTTCTGGACCTTTTTGCGGGCAGCGGCGCACTGACCTTCGAGGCTCTCAGCCGCGGGGCGGAAGAGGGCTGGTTTGTGGAGATGAACAAGAAGGCGGCGGCGCTGATCTCGGAAAACGCCGTCAAGCTGGGCGTTGCGCCCAACCGGTACCGTGTGTTTGCCGAAGACATGAAGAATGTGGTGAACAAGCGGGCTGCAGTGCCTTTTGATCTCATTTTCATCGACCCGCCGTACGGTTTCAACTTCCTTACTCCGACGCTCAAAGCTGTTCTGCGTTTCGGCTGGCTGGCCGAAGGCGGCTTCATATGCGCCGAGGTGGAGTCCAAGCTCCCCCTGCCGCCGGAAACCGAACACCCCGATCTGGAACTCATCGCCAACAGGGCCTACGGGCAGACAAGGATTTTGCTATGGACAGCAAAGGAGAACGGATAGCCGTCTATCCCGGCACCTTCGATCCGCTGACCAACGGACACGTCAGCCTTATCAAGCGTGGCCGCCACATCTTCGACAAGGTGATCGTGGCCGTGGCCAATGATACCCCCAAGTCGCCGCTGTTCTCCATTACCGAGCGGGTGGCCATGGCGGAAGAGGTGTTCAAGGACCATGATGACATCATCGTGGAGCCTTTTTCCGGTCTGCTGGTGGACTATGTGGAACGCCGCGGAGCCTGCGTAATTCTGCGCGGGCTGCGGGCTGTTTCCGATTTCGAATACGAATTCCAGCTCGCGCTGATGAACCGCAAGCTCAAGCGCCACATACAGACCGTGTTTTTGATGACCGACTACCAGTGGCTCTACATCAGCTCCACCATCGTCAAGGCCGCGGCCAAGCTCGGCGGAGACATAAAGGGGCTGGTGCCGGACAACGTCTATCGCAAGCTGCGCGAGAAATACGGGTATCCCTACCCGTTGAACATGTAATTCATCACAATGACACAAATTCCCGTCATATGTCTTGTCGGCCCCACCGGGGCCGGCAAGACTGCGGCTTCGTTGCATCTGGCTGAGCGTTTTGCCGGAAGCGTCGTCAATCTCGACTCACGTCAGGTCTACCGCGATTTTCCCATCATCACGGCCCAGCCCTCTGCCGAAGAGCAATCCCGCTGCCCCCACAGTGGCTACGGCTTTCTGGCAACGGAAGAGAAGATTTCCGCAGGCCGTTTCATGGATATGGCCGCAGAGGCCATAGCACAGACCCGCGCAGAAGGCCGCCTTCCCCTGTTGGTGGGAGGCACGGGCCTGTATCTGAAAGCACTGCTTGAAGGGCTGGCTGCCATTCCGCAGGTGGACCCGGAACTCATGGTCCGCTTTGAGCGTGAATGTGATCAGCACGGCCCGGAGGCTCTGCATGCAAGGCTGGCAGCCATTGATCCGGACTATGCGGCGAAGATTCACCCCAACGACAGGCAGCGCATCTGCCGTGCCCTTGAGGTGCATGAAGGTACGGGAAAAACCTTCAGCTGGTGGCATGCGCAGCCCATGGAGCCTACTCCTTATGTGGGCTTGCGGCTGGGCATTCAGACCACGCTGGATGAACTGACTCCGTTGCTTGGCAGGCGCATAGACATCATGCTGCAGCTCGGTGCGCTGGAAGAGGCCCGTGAGGCCCGCAGGCATTGCGACAATCCCGAAGCGCCGGGATGGTCCGGCATCGGCTGCGCAGAGGTATACCGGCATCTGACAGGTGAATTGTCGCTGGAAGAGTGCCGCGCCCTTTGGCTGAAGAATACGCGTGCTTATGCCAAGCGGCAGCTGACGTGGTTCCGGCGGGATGAGGCAATCCACTGGGTGGGAGCTCTGGATTTTGCCGCGATGGATGCATTGGTGGAGCAGTTTCTGGAGCAACACGGGTAGGAGGGGGCCTGCACGGACCTGCAGACGCTTTGACAGACGCTTTGACAGACGCTTTGACAGACGCTTTGGCGTCATCCCTTCCCGAATGCGGCTGCATGCAGAATTCGGAAGCGGTAAAGGAGCGGCAATGGCTGATTCGGCTTTGCAACAACCGGTTGAGCTGCACAAGGATGGGCGTTCCCGTTCTGTTGCTCCGCATGGCGGCTGCACGCTGATGGGCCGACCTGCTTTCTGCCGGCATCGCAGCCTGTCCCCCAATACGTCTCGAAATACGTTTCTGAACAGTTTTTTGGGCAGGCATCTGAACAGGCTTCGGAGCATGTCCCAGACCATCTGCCAGAATATTGCTCAGAATATTTCCCAGAATATCAGCCAGAACATCTACCAGAGCTGGCACCGTGCCATGCAGCGCAATCTGCTGCCGTTTTCGCCATTCATCCTTACGCTTGTTCTGCTGTCTGTCCTGCTGAGTTTCCCTTCTTTGGCGCACGCCTATGCATTCGATCCCGCCCCCCTCAAGGCACGGGCAGTCCGCCTGCTGGATTCCGGCGAACTGCTTGAATGCATCGATGTCTGGAACATGGTCCGGACATACAGCCCCCGCCCCGAAGACCGTGCGGAAGCTCTTGTCCGCATGGGCGACATCTACTCCCTTTTTCTCGATCAACCAGATGAGGCCCTTGCCTCTTACGGCGCAGCCATGAAGGTGCATCCGGCCTTGCCGGTGCTGGAAAACGCCTATTTCAACGCGGGCATGATTCTCTATGATCAGGGGCGCACCGACGAAGCGCGGGAGACATTCCGGACGTATCTTCTGCGCTACCCCCATGCGTCCCGCCGGGAAACAGCCCTGTTCATGCTGGAAAGGATGACTGTCGAATCCGGCAGCCTGCCAGGTGTTCAGCGTGGTGATACGCCTCGGTTTTCCGGGCAGGAACCCGTTGTCAGGGTGGCTGTTGCGCGCGCATCCGACCTTGCCTTCCGGTCACCTTCTTCTGTGAATGTTCAGATTCGGGAACAGTCCGTCAATGCACGACAGGGCGCTTTGACACTTCCTGCCGGTGAGCACAGGTGTCTTGTGCGGGGCGGTAGCCTGGTTCTGAATGGCCGCAATGTGGGTAAAAGCGTGACGCTG
>JBKEAK010000326.1:0-1691 GCA_047972125.1 Halodesulfovibrio sp. | reverse complement strand
GGCATGCTCGCGGCGGCAGGGCAGCTTGAAGGCGTGGCAGAAATTCTTGCTTCGGCTTCAACCCGGCTTTCGGAGCAGATAGGGCAGTCGGAGCAGGCCGCTTCTGCATCAGCCCAGCGGCTGGCAGAAGCAGCCACCGCCATGAACGAAATGAACTCCACCGTGCAGGAGGTGGCCCGCAACGCTTCGGCTGCCTCGGCAACTTCCGACGATACGCGGGGCAGCGCGGTAAGCGGCTCCAACATTGTGCAGCAGGCCCTGCAAAGCATTGGTCAGGTGCGCGAAATCTCGCACGGGCTCAAGGGCGATATGGCAGAGCTTAACGATCACGCCCAGGCCATCAGCCGTATCATGAATGTTATTTCCGACATTGCCGACCAGACCAACCTGCTGGCCCTCAATGCCGCCATTGAGGCCGCTCGCGCTGGTGATGCCGGGCGCGGTTTTGCCGTGGTTGCAGACGAGGTGCGCAAGCTGGCAGAAAAAACCATGGCCTCAACCCACGATGTGGGCAATGCCATCAATGCCATCCAGACCAGCACCGCCAAGAGCGTGGATGTTGTGGAAATTGCCCTGCGGCAGGTGGAGGTGGCCTCTGATTTTGCCGGACAATCGGGTGAGGCGCTTGCCCACATTGTAAGCAGCGTGGAGCTTGCGGCAGATCAGGTGCGCGCCATCGCCACTGCCAGTGAGCAGCAGTCTGCCACCAGCGACGAGATCAACCAGACTATCGTGAAGATCAACGATATTTCTTCGCAAACAGCACAGGCCATGGACGAAGCCGCGCAGGCGGTAGCCGACCTTACGCATCAGGCCCAGACCCTGAACAGCCTGATAGCGGAAATGAAGCGGGGCTAGGCTGTTCGAGGTCTGTTCCAGAGGCATGCGGCAGGTCAGGCAGGTCGCCAGTCCTTGATGGCAATATCCACCGAGGCTATGCCATTATAGGTATCGATGCGCGGGGTGTAGGCCACAAGAATATGCTTGTTGATCAGGGATGCTGGCAGCACATGAGCCATGCGCCAGGCCTTGGCGGCAAGGGTAATGCCGCTGGCGCTGTCGGTAAGGCGCAAGAGCACGTGCTCTCTGCTGCGCCCCAGAAAGGAGCGTTCCTTGACCAGCAGCGGAGGGGACTGGAATACGGGCTCTGGATTGCCGGGGCCGAACGGTTGCAGCAGCTCAAGCTCCTTAAGAAATCCATGATCCCCCGCTTGCTTGAAGCCCAGCTCGCATTCCAACGTCAGGCTGGGCAGCAGCGGGTTGGGGCCAAGCACTTCTTCCGCTGCAGCGTCAAAGCGGGTGCGAAACTCCTCCAGCCGTTCCAAGGCAAGGCGAACCCCGGCAGCCTGCCGGTGCCCGCCAAAATTCAGCAGACAGTCTGCCGTGCGGGTCAGGCCGCCGTGCAGGTCAAATTCGCGCACAGAGCGGCCCGAGCCTTTGAGGCTGCCCTGATCTTCGCACACGATAATGGTGGGGCGGTAGTAATCTTCCACAATGCGCGAGGCCACAATGCCATCTTTACCGGGGTGCCTGTCTTTGCAATACCGCACTAGGCTCGCACGCGGGACGCGCGCAAGAATATCGGATGCCTGCGCCTTGGCCTCTGCGTTAATACGTTCTTCTTCCTGACGGCGGGCCAGATTGAGCTCGTCCAGCTCCTGCGCCATGCTGGCGGCTGCGGCGTGATTTTT
>JBKEAK010000325.1:0-9933 GCA_047972125.1 Halodesulfovibrio sp. | reverse complement strand
CAGTTTGATCTCACGGAACTTGTGGAACAGACGGAAAAGCGGGCACTCTGTTATGCCCTGTCTGTTGCAGAGGGCAACAGGTCCAAGGCTGCCAAGCTGCTCGGCATCTCACGGCCGCTGCTCTACAAGAAGATGGGTAAGTACGGAATGGAGGAAGGGCGGCCGAACTGTTGACCGGTAACAGGTCGATCTGTAGCTGATCTGTAGGCGGCTCAGTTTAATCGAGCAGGGATCGTGTGAGTTGCCGCCGGTCATGCCGGTTTGGTTTGTTCTGCGCCCAGACGGTTACAACCTGTCATATACACCGTATTGCACCACGGATCGGACAGTCTGTGCCGACCATACTACCCCCACCTGCGTTATCTCCTGCTGGCCGTTGCCAGTTGCTGCAGGTTCCAGCCTGCCACTGTAGAGGCCAATCCATTGATCAACCAGCGGCGCGGAAGGCGTGTGGCGGATGAGGCATTCCTTTTCATGGCGGAAGTAGCCGCCGAACTCGCGTGCCACAACCGGTCCGCCTGAGCAGCCCGCACTGGTGTGGCCGGATAACAGAAGGTATGGAGCGGTATCCCCGCCATGGGCGGCAATGCTGCCACTGACGGCTATGGGCTGCCCGTTGAAATCCCGTCCGCCCGGAAAGCCGAAAACAAGTGCGCTGCGTCCGGCAGGGAGAAACATATCTTCCACCTGCACATAGGCATCCTCGCAGTCGGCATGCATTTCGTTTATGCCTCTCTGTTCCCACAGCGGATTCGTGTCTGCCCTGTCCGCCATGTAGCCGCGCAGCCGGTCCATATCCATTATCGCCACATCACACTGGTCATCCACGCTGCGGGTCAGCAGATTCTTGTGTACCCTGAACAGGCTTCTGCCGCCGGCGTAGGGCATGAAGCGTGCGACGGTTTCCCCTGCATACATAACTTCCACCAGAACAGGGCGCGGCGGTATTTGCGCACCGAATCGCGCCCGGGAGGAAATGCCCCCGCTCAGGTTATGAAATGCCGTTGCGAGGCATGGACCTTCGGGACCGGAAAGGACAAAGCCTGTTCCCACCGCCCACAGGTTGGGTTCCAGCGTGAGAATCAGCTTTACGACGCAGGCAGATACCGGATCTTTGAACACGTGCATTGCTCCTGTTGCGGAAAAGCATACGCAGAAGCCGGGGAAGTACGCAACGGTATGTTGCCGTACCGGAAGTGCTGCTTGTTATTTTAAGCAGTATGTTGTGTTGCACACCATGCGTGCGGGGCGCAAAACTGATTGTCGTGTTGTTCTCTAAACGGTATGTTCAACATAAGGACATTTCAGATGATGTGCTGATACTCAACCCCAAACAAGAGAGGAGTACTTTCCATGAAAGTTCGCGCACAGGCACCAAGTGTCAAGAATTCTACAAATTTCAGCGTGGTTGCAGACAGCAAGACCGCTGTGGGCACGACACTAGAGAACCTGAAGGCTGCCATAGCCGGAGAGACCGGCGCATATACGAAGTATATGACCTTTGCCAAAGCCGCCAAGGAGCAGGGCTATGACCAGATTGCCCGCCTCTTTACCGTCACGGCAGCAGCCGAGCTTATTCATATCGATCTGGAATATACTCTTGTTGCCGAAATGGACCCCGGCTACCAGAAGCCCACCGCGGCGGCTCCTTCTGCCTATGCATGCGACCTTAATCTCATTTCCGGGGCAAACGGCGAGATATACGAAGCCTCGGACATGTATCCGGCCTTTATCAAAAAGGCGCAGGAAGAAGGCAACCTGAAGGCCGTGAACGTGTTCACCCGTGCCAAGCTTGCCGAAGCTGTGCACGCCGAACGGTATCTGGCCGCATATAACGATATTGATGCGCCGGATGACGACAAGTTCCATCTTTGTCCCATCTGCGGCTACATCCACAAGGGCGAAGATTTCGAGAAGTGTCCCATCTGCTTCCGCCCCAAGGCGACCTTTACGGCGTACTAATATCCGCTGTGAATTCGGAAGACTGCGTTAACGCGCGATGCCGCCCGGCAGTGGGCGGCATCGCGTATTTTTATGGAGCTGGCACCAAATAGAACTGAGGAACGGCTGGTGTATCGCAGGCCCAACCCTAGGCCGCCCCGGAAACAACTTCCGTCTGTCCTGTCTGGTGCAGGTTCTTGATGTCGCGCAGGGGCGGGGCACCAAACTGGCGCTTGTATTCGCGGCTGAACTGCGAGGGACTTTCGTAGCCGACCTGAAGGGCTGCGGTGGTGGCATCCTGACTTTCCGACAGCATAAGACGCCGTGCCTCGTGCAGCCTCAGCCATTTCTGGAACTGGAGCGGGCTCATGGCCGTGGTGGCCCGGAAATGGTGATGGAACGTGGATACGCTCATGCCGCTTTCCTTGGCCAGACTCTCCACCGTGAGTTGTTTGGCGTAATTTTCTTTCAGCCAGTCGACAGCACGTGCAATCTGCTGCCCATGGCTCCCGGCTGTGGCTATCTGCCGCAGGCGTGAACCCAGTTCGCCCATGAGGAGCCGGTAAAGGATCTCCTTGAGGATGAGTGGGGCAAGAATGGGGATGTCTTCCGGCGTATCCAGCAGGTCGATCAGGCGGTTGAAGCTGTCTATCAACGGCTTTGAAACTTCGCATACGGCCATGCCCCGCCCGGATTGCTGGTGCGAGACAGGCAGGTTGCTGTCCACCATGAGCTGGGCCACCACCCGCAGGTCCAGCTTGAGTACAAGGCTGAGCAGGGGCTTTTCCTTGCTTGCCTCAATGACCTGCGCAACCACGGGCAACCCCACCGAGGTGAGCAGCAGGTTGTTCTCGTCGTAAACATATTCCTCATCGCCCAGCTGAACTCTTTTGGCTCCTTGCGAGACCAGGCAGATGCATGGTTCATACATGGCGCTTCTCGGTTCCGTGGGCGTTTCGTACCTGACCAGCATCAGACCGGGAATGCCTGTCACGAGGTGGTCGTTCTCTTCCGTCCAACGATAAATCTGTTTCGCCAGAGTGCTGCGCGCGGCACGTATTTCGTCCTGCTCGTGTATGCTCATTGAAAGCTACCTCTCAATTTGGGTCAATTCAGGTCAACTCAGGCTTAACAGCGTCTTTTCTTTTTGGACAAGGGGAAAGTCTCCTCTTCCGGACGATTGTGCAAGAATGAAAGAGGATCGGTCTATCCCTGCCGGAGGTGTTGGCCCTATACAATAGGAGAAGACCTGAATGACCGCCGGGGAGTCTGCGATTTCCCCGTGCAAGGACAGGGTAACACAAGCCAGCACACATCTTAAAGGAGATGAATATGAATTTTACCTATTACAATCCCACCCGTCTGGTGTTCGGGGCAGGCTCCCTTTCCCGCCTCGGTGAAGTGGTAGCCACCCTTGGCAAAAAGGCCCTTATCGTTACCGGTGGCGGCAGTGTTAAGCGCAATGGCACGTTAGATCGGGCAATCGAAAGCCTCAAGGCCGCGGGCGTTGATTTTGCCGAATGCTCCGGCGTGGAGCCGAATCCGAGAATTTCTTCTGTCGCACGTGGTGCGGATATTGCCCGCAGTGAAGGGTGCGATGTGGTCATTGCGCTGGGCGGCGGCTCCACCATGGACGCTTCCAAGGTCATAGCTGCCGCAGCTCTGTATGACGGCGACCCGTGGAACCTGATCGCCCACGGTCAGGCAGACTGGCATATTCCCACCGAAGCCTTGCCCGTGGTTACTGTGCCCACGCTGGCTGCCACGGGTTCCGAGATGAATGCCGGTGCGGTCATCTCTAATGCCGATACCAAGGTGAAGTCCTTTGTTCAAACTGAATGCCTGTTCCCCAAGTACGCCGTGGTTGACCCTGAACTGACCCTGTCCGTTCCCAAGGACCAGACCGCCTACGGCGTGTGCGACATCATAACCCATGTGATGGAAGGCTACTTCAACGGTGTGGACGGCACCCCCATCCAGGACCGTTTTGCAGAAGGGGTCATCATCAACGCCATCGCATGGGGCCGCAAGGCCGTTGAAGACGGCAGCGATCTGGAAACTCGTGCGCAGGTACAGTGGGCATCCATCGTTGCCCTGAACGGCTGGGTGAATTCCGGCACCCAATACACCCCGCCCATGCACATGATCGAGCATGCTCTGTCAGCCCATCACGACATCACCCACGGCGCAGGGCTTGCCATTGTCGGCCCCGCATGGATGCGGTTTGCTGCCAAAAATCGGCCTGCGCGGTTTGCCCAGTTCGCTGAACGGGTTTTCGGCATTGCCGCAGAAGGCAGGAGCGTGGAAGCCCTCGCCGAGGCGGGCATTGACGCTTATGTCGCGTTTCTGAAGAAAATCGGCTGCCCGACCACACTTTCCGAAGTCGGCATCGGCGACGAACTCTTTGAACAATACGCCAAGGATGCCACGCTGGTTCTCCACGATGCGGAAGGCAACTTGCGTGGACGCCCGTCCATGAGTGTGAACGACATAGTCGCGGTGCTTCGTTCCGCACTGTAGAGAGTTCCGCAATACGCCAAGCGTGTGGGCAGGTAGGCGCAGTGCGCTTCATTTGATTTGTAATAATATGTTCGGCCGCAGCTGCTGTTGCGCTGATCAATATGGGGCGAATGTCCCGAAACGACAGGAGAGCATCATGAGTGATGTGTGTAAAAGCGCCATATTCCCGATGGGGGATACATTCGACAGTGAGTGGTTTAACGGAACGGTCTGGCTGCACCCGCTGATTCCCGCAGGCTCCGCTTTGCCCGTCTACAATGTGACCTTTGAACCGGGGTGCCGGAACAACTGGCACAAGCATCAGGGTGGTCAGGTTCTGCTCGTTACGACAGGACGCGGTTACTATCAGGAGTGGGGAAAGGCTGCTCGCGAGCTTACCCCGGGTGACACTGTCGATATTCCTGCCGGTGTGAAGCACTGGCATGGTGCTGCAAAGGATAGCTGGTTCTCCCATGTTGCCATAGAAGTGGCCCCGGAAAAAGGCCCGGCCACATGGCTGGAACCTGTGGCAGACGCGGATTACGATTCGCTGGCATAGAGACTGCCAGCATAGAAGAAAAGCATGAAGGTTGTCTTGGTGAACGGCAACCCGCACTCGAAAGGACGTACGTATACGGTGCTGGGCATTGTGGCGGACACTCTGGACAGCGAAGATATATCCATGCCTGAGCAGGAAGCGCGCTCGACGGCCAACTTCATCCGTTAACTCATTCCCAATCCGACCTGAAGCCCTGCTTTGAAGGGAGCACAATTCTGTGTCTTCCGTAGAAAAAGGCAGGGCTTTTTCCATATTTATCGCCCATCACAGTCACCTTTCGGAGAATCAGGCAATAATTGCGAAGGATCGGTCTACCCGCCTGTTGGCTGTACACCTACATTCATGGTGGGGGGGCGGATTGTCGAATAGAGATGCACTTTTCCGCCGCCTTCAGCTTTCAACGAAACGACCAGCAGGAATCAGATGCATATTTCAGACATAATGACGGAAAACAACGGAAGGGATCTCGCCAAGATCATGTTCATGGCGACTCTGGGGGCGCTTATGGCCTTCACGTCGCTGTCGACGGATATATATCTTCCGGCCATGCCGCTCATGGGAAAAGACCTTCACGGCGACCCCGAACTGACCATTACCGGTTTTCTCGTCGGCTTTACCTTTGCCCAGCTTCTCTGGGGGCCGATCAGCGACAGCATAGGGCGCAAGGTTCCGCTCTACATCGGCATGCTGATCTTTGCCCTTGGCGCGGCAGGATGCGCCATGTCTCAGTCGATTGAGCAGATCGTGCTGTGGCGCGTTGTGCAGGCGTTCGGTGCCTGCACCGGCCCCATGCTCGCCCGTGCGATGATACGGGACCTGTTTTCCAGCACGCGCGCGGCGGAAATGCTCTCTACCCTGATCATCATCATGGCCATTGCCCCCATCATCGGCCCGCTGCTTGGCGGTCAGATAATGCTGTTCAGCAGTTGGCACGGCATCTTCTGGCTTCTGGCCGTGATAGGCGTTCTGATGTTCTTTTCCCTCTTCTGGCTGCCGGAAACGCTCGACAGAGAAAAGCGCATGCCTGCTTCGGTAGGACGGGCTTTCTCAAACTACCGGTTTTTGCTGGGGCACAGGGTTTTCATGCGCTACACGCTGTGTGTCACCTTCTACTATGTTGCCGCGTATGCCTTCATCACCGGTTCGCCCATTGTGTACATCACGTATTTCGGTGTCGAGCCGCAGCATTACGGCTGGCTGTTCTCCATCAACATCGCCGGGGTTATGGGCATAAGCTTTCTTAACAGGCAGCTGGTCCGGCGTTTTCCGCTGCATCGCCTGTTGCAGATTGCGACCGTTATCGCGGTGGTGGCTACCCTTGTCATGGCGGTGTTTGTCAGGGCCGAAGTGGGCGGCATGTTCCTCATCGTCGGCATGGTGTTCATCTTCTTTTCCATGAACGGCATTGTCGCCGCCACAGCCACAGCGGCTGCCTTGGAAGAGGTTCCCCAAATAGCAGGTGCCGCTTCGGCACTGATCGGCTCGCTTCAATACGGAAGCGGCATCATCTCATCGTTGCTGCTGGCATTCTTCAGCACGGGCACGCCGTGGACCATGGCGTGGGTCATGTTTGTGTTCACGGCAGCTTCCTGCCTCATGGTGCTCGGGCGCGAGAAAAAGAGTGCATAGAACAGAATTTTCATCAACCCGAAACGCTGCCCTTGAATGCGGCCGGCTGTGCCCCTCGCCCACCGTGCTCAGCGGCAAGGCCATGTGGGGAGACAACATTCTTTCCTCACATGACGAGATTGCCGGATAGCTGCGTGCCGGATGGCTGCGTGTCGGATGGCTGCGCGATCTGGGCATGGTATAATTGTCCGCAAAATTCCCAAACTGAAGTATAACGGGTACGATATGAATATGTTTCTGAAGATCATCCTCCTTATCATTCTTCTTGTCGTGATGCTCATGGCGTCTGGCTACATGTTCCTGCAGCAGGATAAGTTCGGCAGACTGCCGGAAGGAGAGCGGCTGGGGCGTATATCCCGATCGCCCAACTATCAGGAAGGCACGTTCCGGAATCAACTTCCCATTGTCCGTGTTGTGGATGGCGGCGGTGGGATGGGACTGTGGTTGAAGTTTCTCATGCGTAGCGACGATTCCCTTACGCCGCCCGCTGCCCTGCCCACGGTGAAGACAGATCTCAAGGCCATGGACCCGGATACGGATGCCGTGGTCTGGCTCGGGCATTCTTCCTACTTCATCCGCATGGGGGGCAGAACAATTCTGATCGACCCTGTGTTCAGCACGTATGCTTCACCCATTTTTCTTTCCACCCGGGCTTTTGAGGGGACAAACCTGTATACGGCTGAAGACATGCCGGATATCGACTACCTGCTTATCTCCCACGACCACTGGGATCATCTCGACCACGATACGGTCACGGCTCTCAGACCCAAGATTCGGTCTGTTATCACGGGGCTGGGTGTAGGGGAGCACTTCGCGCGCTGGGATTCCCGGAAGATATGGTCCACGAGGCAGACTGGGATGATACCGTGCAACTGGAAGACGGCATTGCCATTCATGTGCTCACGGCACGTCATTTTTCCGGAAGGATGCTTGACCGCAACCGCACCCTGTGGGTCTCTTTTGCCATAGAAACTCCGTCCCGCCGTATCTACTACAGCGGTGACAGTGGCTATGGCCCTCATTTCAAGACTATTGGCGAGCGCTTTGGGAGCTTCGATCTCGTCATGCTCGACAGCGGGCAATACAACGAGGCGTGGCAGCACGTGCACATGATGCCTGAACAGGCGGCACAGGCCGCCGAAGACCTGCACGCCGGAGCCGCGCTTCCCTCCCACACTGGCCGGTTCAATATCGCCTACCATTCTTGGGATGACCCGTTCAAACGGTTCACGGCAGCGAGTGCAGAAAGGTCATATCGGCTCGTTACCCCGCGCATCGGCGAAACAGTGGAACTTGCAAACACGCAACATACCTTCTCCCGCTGGTGGGAGTAGGTGAGCTGACATGCAATACGATTGGGCCTTTCTTCGGGAGGGCCCACTTTCTATTTTGAAACTTACGGGGGGCAGCTTGCAGCAGGAACAGCAGAACTTCGGGGGGCGCTTGAAAAGCTGCCCGACCAGTTCTGTGTGTTTGAGTCGAACGCGAACATGCTGTGCCCGGGCGCCCCGGAGTTTTGCAGCCTGTAAATGGGTAGTTGGCCCATTCCGCGCTTGTGTGTTGCATTGAGAAGGATGTGCGGTAGGTGTGGGGGCACACGTCGCCGGATTTAATCAGAAATAACGTGATGCAACGGGCCTGACATGGAATGAATTCGTGTCAGGCCTTGTCTGTCTATGTGAGGAGGTGGGCGAAGACGTGGGCGAGGGAGTGGCGTGGTGGTTGTGCAGAGCTACGGTGTGGCTATCAACACGGGCCATGCTGGCCATGCTGAATCCAGTATCGTTCCGGAGTCTGCTGATGTATATGGTTGAGAGGGCAGCACCACATGTCTCAACTATGACAATGCGGGCTGCGCAAACGGAGTATGTGAGTCTGCCGGGAATAGAGGTGAAGGATGCAGCTTGGTTCCGATACATTCCGCGCCGTACTGAATGACGTGGAAATAGCCTTGGGATGCGAATGCAGCGTTGTCGGGTTGTGGGAGGATGGAGAGGGCGAACCCTCCTATGAGATCGTGCACGGGGACAAATGCGTGCAGTTTTTCAGGGGGCTCTCGTTTTCCGATCTGGAAAAACGGTTTTTGGATCACGTGGTGGACGTGTTCAATTCCGCATTCAACGATGATTTTCATTCCGGTATGGATATGGCCTATTGCAGTGCCATGGCTAGTGTATCGGTCATGGACATGGCAGTGGCCAAGTTCGTGGGCAACATGCATTGGTACGAGGTGTTCCGCATTATCCAGAACATCAAAAGCTTGAGCTATGAAAAGTACGAGGGCAGCGCGGTGAAGACCGGGCTGCTTGTGTTCGACGGTAGAACAGATTTCGGCATCAGGCGACCCGGCGTCAACTTTATCGAGTTTTCCGAGCTGGACAGCAAGGGCATTATTCTGAACGATCTGGTCCTGCGTGATGCCGCCTTCTACAGATATGTGGACGGTTATGATTCGTTCTACGCCTGCGACGTGAGCGGGGTGGTGAAAGGGTATTATAATATTGAAGAAAGCGTGATGAGCTCCTTTGACAAGATCTGTGGTCAGAAGGTGCTCTCGGTACTCAATGTAGATGGCAATTCGATGTTTTACATTGGTATTACCTCATATTCCGATGTGGAGATATATAAGAGCAACAAGTCGCGGATTGTATTCCGGAGAGGAAAGTGGAGAATTTTCGATTGCTCCGTGATCGACGCTGTTGTCGGCAATGTCGAGTTTGATATTGAACCGTGGCGATGCTTTTATGCCCTTTCGAAGATCCGCAAGGGATCACTGGTTCTGTTCACCGACCGATTTGGTGAAATTGAGGATGACCGTTTCATCAAGAAACATATCGATAGTGGCAGCGGCGTGTTTGATGTGATTCGCGAAAGCGTGAAGAAATGCGGCGTGCGATCCGTTGTCGAATCCGGCGAACTGTTACGCATGCTCACAACGGATGGGATGGTGATGTTTTCCAGCGATTTTCGTCAGGTCATGGACATCAACGCGATTGTGGATACATCAAAAGCCCCCTCTAACGAGATGGGAGGCGGCGGACGCTCCACTGCTGCCGCGTCGGCCTCCATGTACGGCATTGCCGTCAAGGTGTCCGAAGATGGCCCCATCTCCATCTATCGCAATGGACGGTGCGTGTACAAGGTGGGGTAGCATCGCCAACCCGTAACCCATATACCAGACCACGAAAAAAGCCCTCAGGACAATGTCTTGAGGGCTTAATTTCTCTGGAGCCAGTAGTCAGAATCGAACTGACGACCTACTGATTACGAATCAGTTAAGTGCTGGAAATTTGTGTTTGGTGATT
>JBKEAK010000324.1:0-3296 GCA_047972125.1 Halodesulfovibrio sp. | reverse complement strand
GCGTGGGCAACGCATCACAGGCCATGTACGACCTGATGCTCCAGCTCATGGACTGGCGAAAGGTGAACGGGCCGGAACTCATACAGGTGCGGCTGTGCGTGGTGAACACCGGGCTGCTCGATGAGCCTGAGCCGGAGGCGGAATATTGGTTTGTGGATGAGGATATAAGCTGCCCGCCGCCCATGCAGACCGTTGAAATAAAGCTCGGGCTGGAAAATATTTGGGACAGGCCCGTGCCGCGCCGCTCCATAATGCGCGATTTCTGCCAGTGGGATGCGGCAGAAGACTGCCCCTATTATGCCGAGTGCAACCACACCCTCACGGCCTGCCGCGTGACCTATGCCAACACCCTGAATTTTGGCGGGTTCCCCACCGTGGAACAGGGGGGCGTGAATGCGTAGCCCCCTGCCGCTGTTGGCTGATCTTGGGCCGTTGTTTCACAGCCGCTTTGCCGATGGCGGACGCGGCGAGCAGGACGCGGACGGCGTGCGCCTTTTTGACTGCTGGGGCCTGTGTATGGCCGTGTTTGAGTGTTACGGCCTTGTGGTGCCGGACTTTGCCATACATGCGGACAACCTGCGCGCGGCCCACCGGGCGTTCACGCGCGAGGAAAAGAGCGGGCGCTGGACGCCGCTTGCGCAGCCTGTGGCCCCGTGCGTGGTTGCCATGGCCACAACGCAGGTGACGCGGGCAAAGAACCATTTTGGCGTGTATGTGGGCGGCGGCAGGTTTGTGCATATTTTCCGTGGCATGGGTGTGCATACCTGCACGGTAACATCCCACCCGTGGACAAAGCGCATAAGGGGGTTCTGGGCATGGGCAGCGTAAATATGGTGGCCTCTGCACCGAGGTTGGACAGTGTGCTTGTAACCAGCGCGCTTAATTTTCTGGACCCCTTTGACCGCGAAACCACGTATCTGCCGTGGCGACAGGGCATGACCCTGCACGCATGCGTGCCGCCGGTGCTCAATGTGCCAGCGGAGCTGGACGTGGTGCCGGTGCTGAACGGCCGCCTGCTCACGCTGCAGGAAGCAGAATGCGTTACCCTGCTGCCCTGCGATGCAGTAACGTGGGTGGTGGTGCCGCGCGGTGGTGGGGGGGGTGGAAAGAACATTATCAGCACGGTTGCCATGCTGGCCGTTCTCGTTGCCGCCAACGCAATGGGCCAGTGGTATGCGAACTATACATTCATGGGACCTATGCAGGCAGGGGCGGCTGCATCATGGGGGGTTGGTTCATACGCTATTGCAGGCGGCATCATGGCCGGAGGGGGCCTTGTTGTTTCTTCTCTGGCAAACTCTTCCATTTCTGCTCCTTCATATTCGGGCGGTGTTTCTTCCGCTGCGGCCGCGCTGGACGAATCGCCCACCTATGGGTGGAGCCCTGCCAACCCCACATCAAACGGCAGGCCGGTTGCCGTGGCGCTTGGCACCTGCACGCTGGCAACGCCCTTTAAGCTGGCACAGTTTGTAACCACGGATGGTGACAAGCAGTATCTCAACATGCTCTTTGCCTGCAGCGAGGGGGGCGCAGCCGGTGAGGTGACGGTTTCTGACGTGCGCATAGACGGCAACCCGCCGGAAAACTATGAGGGCGTTGCGGTTACCATAAGCCCCGGCACGGCAGACCAGGATGTGATACCCGCCTTTGCCGATGCCGTGTATGAGCGCTCTGTCTCCCAGAAGCTTTCCGCCAGCAAATGGGCAACGGTAGAGGGCAACGGCAACAAAATTCAGGGCGTTGGTTTCGGTTTGTCTGCCCCTTCCGGCCTGTGGTTTGCCAACGAAAAGGGCGGGATTGACGCTGTTTCCATCGCCGTGGAGATGCGGCGCGCCCCTGTGGATACCGAGGATTGGGTAAGCCTAGGCACCACAACCCTTTCCGCTGCGCAGCGCACTGCCGTGCGCCGGTATGTGCGGCACGACAGCCCTGCAGGGGGATGGCGCTATCAGGCAAAGCTCACGGCGGAGCCGCCCACAGGCAGCAGGTACAGCACGGACATATGGTGGGAATATATCCACGAGATTGTGCCGGATGATTTCCGCTACCCCAACACCGTGCTGCTGGCCGTAAAGGCGCTGGCAACGGATCAGCTTTCCGGTTCTACGCCGCATGTGACCTGCACGGTCAGCCGCACGGCGGCCCTGCTGCCTGCCAGCGACGGCACCACGGTTTCGCGCAGCCTTGCCAACCCTGCATGGGCGGCGTTGTTTGTGCTGCTGGACAGGCGTTTCGGCGGTCGGGTGCCAGCATCGCGCATGTTGCTTGAGGAATTTGAGAGCGCTGCCGAGTGGTGCGATATAAAGGGCATTACCGGCTCTCTGTACATAGACAGCCGCATGACCGTGAAGGGCATAATGGAACTGCTTGGAACCTTCGGGCGGTTCTCTGTTGTGCCGCGCGGCACGCGCATAGGCTGCTTCAGCGACAGGCCGTCGGCGCTGCCTGATCAGGGTTTTATTGCCGGAGAGGGCAACATCATTTCCGGCACGCTCGGCGTGAAGGCCATGAGCGTGAAGGACCGCGCAGACGCCATAGAGGTGACATGGTACCACCCCGAGCAGGGGCGCAAGGTGCTCACCCGGCGCAGCCCCTTCTATCATACGCTGACCACCCGCACCCCCATAACCAAGAGCGAAACCCTTGCCTGCTGCAACAGCTTTGAGCAGGCGTGGAAGTATGCGGGCTACCGCCTGAACTGCAACCGCTACACTATGCAGACGCTGGAACTGACGGCCAGCCATGACGCCATTCATGTGCGGCACGGCGATGTGCTGCAGGTGCCTGTGGACAGCGTGACCTATGACCAGTCGTGCCGGGTGCTGCGGGTTGTGAGCGCCACGCAGCTGCGCCTTTCCAAGCCTGTGCGGCTGACGGGCGGCGCCACGCACAAGCTGGTGATACGGCACGGTGACGTGGTGCACCCTGACACGGGCCGCGAGCTGGTTGAGGAAGTGGCCCTGCAGGTGACCGGCGCGGATGTGGAAACCGAGGTGGTAACCCTTGCCGGACCGCTGGAACACACGCCCATGGAAGGGGTTGTTTGCGCCGTGGGGCTGGTAAACAGGCGGTTGCCGTGGTTTCGCGTAACGCGCATAGGCCGCAGCCACAACGGGCGGCGCGCCATTGAATGCCTTGAATACGCGCCGGAGGTTTATGCGGACGACGGCGAAGCGCCAGCCATTGCCGAGCCTGATTTCACCCCGCAGGCCAAGGGCCTGCAGCTCTCATACATGCAAATGGAAGAAGACGGGCTCACCAAGGCCCTGCCGCACATAACATGGCGCGGCAATGCT
>JBKEAK010000323.1:0-10851 GCA_047972125.1 Halodesulfovibrio sp. | reverse complement strand
GCCGATCTTGCCTGCGGTGATGTCGTCCGCAGTCAGTTCATAGGGCGCGTAGGTGTTGCCGGAAGCATCCGTAACGATGATCTTGTCGCCGACCTTGGCTGTGCCATCCAGCTTGATCTCGATGTCGTAACCGTCGGCCAGCGCGGCATTGTTCACCGTGCCGCCCACGATATCCGCAGAAACTACGGAATCGACCGTGGCTACCGTGTCCACTGTTACCACAAGAGAATTGGAGGAAGAGGATACGTTGCCCGCGGCGTCTGCCTGTGTCGCATAATACCGGACATCCCCATCAGCGAAGGCAGGAGACTCAAATGACCAGTTACCCGCGCCATTCACAGTTGCCGTTCCGAGCAGCCCCACACCCACGGCATAAATGGATACCGTAGCTCCGGGCTCGCCAGTTCCCTGCAAAAGAGGAGTGCTATCCGCCGTAAGCCGGTCGGCATTGCTCACACCGGTATCCGATGCGGCTGCAAGACGGGTAATGACCGGGGCATCAGGAGCAGTTGTATCTGCCAAAGCCCCGCCGCCAAAGCCACCAGCACCACCAACGCCGCCTATACCTCCACCGAGGGCACCCTGCCCGCCGGTGGTCTGCAGGCCCGTGCCTGCGCCGGTGCCGCCGCTGCCCTGCGCGAGAAGCGGATCAAAGCCCCCGAGCAGTTCGCCCGGCTCATAAACGTAGGTAGAACCACCACCGCCCAAAGAGGCACCTGCGGCAGTTTCAATGGGAATATCGCCCAAAGAGGCGTACAGGGCATCGCCAGCCACAACAGTGCCATCGCTGAGAACAAACTCAGGGGCCTGCCCGTTGGCAATAATATCGATGAAATCAATCAGGGTGAGCTTGGCACCATTCTCGAACGAGAACACAAGATCGTTCCCTGCGCGGGTAACCACAGCCGAATTAATATCAAATTCGACCTGCAGCACGGCAGCAGGGTCAATATGCAGCTCAACGTGTGCACCGGCTTCGGGTGCAGACAAGACAATAGGAGTAGTGGAATCCGCCATGGCCCCCCCATAATTCATGGTCATAAGGATTACGTGTGCCGTCTGGCAGTTTCCCGGATTCCCGAAATCCGAAAAAGACCAAACCGCATAGCTGATTACAGCCAATTGATATCAGTTACTATCAAATGCTTTTTTTAAGCACAACACCGCAGCTGCGCTTTTTTAGTCCTATCCCCCCCCGGGGATGATACATTTAACCAACAATCGACCACTAATTCAAGCGCTTGAGCAAGAAAACAACCTTACAAAAAAAATCTGTAATTTTTTTGTAAAAAATGAAAATCTCCACCCATCAGAGGGCATTTCTTGCACAAATATGGTGCATGTCGGCTGTGCTGCAGGGTCATTTCTCCATACCGGTTGCAATAATCGCATAAAAAAGCAATGGTTAGCCCTACAGTAGAGCACCAATACCTCCTGAACGTTGTATTATCGGAAGATATGCGCGATACAGTGCGGAGCATCGGCGCATTTCGAGGCAGACATCCATATGGAAAGGTTGAAGAACTGCTGAACCCTGTTCCGGCACCAGCCGGACACGGTCCTCTTGCAGCCCCAACACCACCCGGAATCTGCAAGACACCTTAACCAAGCATGATGAGACTGCGGCTTTGAAATCCATGGCCGCACGCCCGGAATACTGCGCCCATTCCACAGGGGGGAATCCTGAATAATGTCTGAAACGAATTCCAGACCGGAACCGGCCGATATCAACAAACCAATGGCGGAAAGCGCAACTGCGCGTATTTCTGCCGGTACGATGGCAAAGCAGGCCGCACCCGGCCAAACGCCTCCCGTGCGCCCTGCGCCAGCACAGACCACCTCTGTGCAGGCAGCACCGCCGCAACAGACCGAAGGCGGGCCAGTCGGGCCTGACCGATATAGCGGATCTGACGGGGCTGACGCTTCCGAAGATGAATCCATTCCTTCGCCCAAAGACGCGCCGGAAACGGCAGAAGGCTTGCAGAACGGCTCGGCCGTTCCATGGAAAACAGTTGCACCCGCACCGGCAGATGTGGATTATGAATCCCCTCTGCTGCGCTGCCTTGTGGTGCTCTTTTCCCTGCACGGGCGCACCATCTCCATAGAAAAGCTCAAAGCGGGCCTGCCGGAACACGGCGGCCCTTCGCATACCTCCGCATGCCTTCGCGCCGCCATGCAGGCGGGCATGAACGTGCGGGCCGTGCACAGGCAGAAGCTGGAGAACATCTCCACCCTTACCCTGCCGTGCATCCTGCTACTCAAGACCAAGGGCGCATGCGTCCTTACCAGCCTTACCGACAAGACCGCAGAGATCGTCTTTCCCGAAACCGGCAGCACGCCCATTGAAATCCTCCGCTACAAGCTGGAAGAGGAATATGCAGGCTATGCCATCTTCGGCAAAGTTGAAGGCAGGCTGGACAAACGCGCCAGCGAGATAAAGTTGCTCAAGGCAAAGCGCTGGTTCTGGGGCACCATCTGGCACTATCTGCCCATCTACAAACATGTGGGTGTTGCCAGCCTTGTGATCAACCTGCTGGCCATTGTTTCGCCGCTCTTTTTCATGAACGTGTACGACAGGGTTGTGCCCAACAATGCGCTCGACACCCTCTGGGTGCTGGCCATAGGCATTGCCATTGCCTATGTGTTCGACTTCATTTTGCGCAACCTGCGCAGCTATTTCTGCGATGTGGCAGGCAAGAATGCCGACATCATTCTTGCTTCGCGTCTCATGCAGCACCTCATGAGCATCAGGTTGGACAACAAGCCGGATTCCACCGGCACGCTTGCCAACAACCTGCGGGAATTCGAATCCCTGCGGGAATTCTTCAGTTCCACAACCCTGCTCGCCATCATCGACCTGCCCTTCCTGTTCGTGTTCATCGCGCTGGTAGGTTTTATCGGCGGGCCCATGCTCTTTGTGCCCGCGCTGGCCGTTCCGCTGGTCATCATCATCGGCTGGCTGCTGCAGTATCCGCTGCAGCGGGCCATTGAATCCGGCTACAAGGAGGGGGCGCAGAAAAACGCCCTGCTCATCGAGATACTGAACGGCATAGAAACCGTGAAGACCAGTCAGGCAGAGGGGCGCATGCAGCGCATGTGGGAACGTGTGGTGGGCATGAGCGCCCGCTCCAACAGCCACACCAAGACCCTTGCCAACTTCTCCATAACCATGTCCATGCTGGCCGCACAGCTGGTAAGCATGATCATCATCGTCTGGGGTGTGCACCGCATAGGCGCGGGCGACCTGACCATGGGTGGCCTCATCGCCTGCAACATCCTTGCTGGCCGGGCCATGGCCCCGCTCAGTCAGGTTGCGGCCATGCTTTCGCGCCTGCAGCAGTCGCGCATGGCGCTCAAGTCGCTCGACCTGCTCATGACCCTGCCCACCGAACGGGCGGATGATAACAGCACATCACTCTGCTACGTGGGCCTTGCCCCTTCCCTTGCCGCAGAGGAGCTGAGCTTCCGCTACCCCGGCAACGAGCGGCTCGCGCTGGAAAACATCAACTTCCTGTTCCGCCCCGGAGAGAAGATAGGCATTATCGGCAAGATGGGCTCCGGCAAAAGCACGCTGGGCAAGCTCATTGTCGGCCTGTACCAACCCACCGAAGGCGCCATAAAACTCGGCGGGGTGGATATCCGCCAGATGGACGTGGCCGAGCTGCGCAGCCGCGCGGGCTATGTCTCGCAGGACAACTACCTCTTCTACGGCAACGTGCGCGAGAATATTGCCATCAGCAACCCCAATGCCGATGACAACGCCATTCTGCGCGCCGCCACCATTGCCGGGGTTACCGACTTTGTGCAGGCACACCCGGCAGGCTTTGGCATGCCCGTGGGTGAACGGGGCATGGCACTTTCCGGCGGGCAGCGGCAATCCGTGGCCCTTGCCCGTGCCCTGCTGAACGATCCGGAAATCCTCATTCTGGACGAACCCAGCTCCAACATGGACAACAGTGCGGAATTCCAGTTCAAACGCCGCCTTGCCACCATCATCAAGGACAAGACGTTGGTGCTCATCACCCACCGCATGAGCATGATAGATCTGGTCGACCGGCTGGTGGTCATGGACAGCGGGCGCATCATCGCGGACGGCCCCAAGGCCGCAGTGCTCAACGCGCTGAAGAACGAACAGCTGCGCTCCGCGGCAAAGCCCCGCACCATGTAAGAGGATACGTCCATGAGCAATAACTACCGTAGAGAAGACATAGAATTCATGAGCGAGGTGGATGCCGCCCTCCGCCACAGGGGCCATCCTTACGCATACCTGCTTTCCGTGGCCATTATCGTCACCTTCCTCATCTTCGGCGTATGGGCGCACTTTGCCATTCTGGACGAAGTGACGCGCGGCATGGGATCGGTCATTCCCTCCCAGCGCCTGCAGGAACTGCAGAACCTTGAAGGCGGCATACTGCAGGAAGTGCTGGTGCACGAAGGGCAGGTCGTGGAGAAAGATCAGGTGCTCGTGCGCATAGACAACGAGCAGGCCCGCAGCATCTTCCGCGATGCCTCCAGCAAGATTATGGAACACGAGGCAGCCATTATCCGCCTTGAAGCGGAAGCCTCCGGCACTGATCCGGTCTACTCCGCCGAAATGCAGGAAAAAGCCCCCACCATCACACAGGACCAGCTGAACATATTCCGCGCCCGCAAGGATCAGTTGCAGGCCGAGATCCGCGTGCTGGACGCCCAGCGCTTCCAGAAACAGCAGGAAGTGGAAGAAATGGTCAGCCGCCGCAAGCAGCTCGTGCAGAGCCACAAAATTGCGGCCGAACGACGCGACATTGCCCGCCCGCTGATGGAAAAGAACGTGTATCCCCGCGTTGACTACCTGCAACTGGAAGAAAGCCTGCTCAGGCTGCAGGGCGACATAGACTCCCTTTCGCTCGGCATTCCCAGAGCCTCGCGTGCCGCGGAAGAAGCCAAAGCCCGCCTTGAGCAACGCATGGCGGAGTTCCGCAACGAGGCACAGGAAGAGATCAACAAGCGAAGGGCGGAACTGCGCTCACTGCGCGAATCACTTGCCGCGGGCGAAGACCGGGTTACCCGTACGGATATCCGCGCGCCCATGCGCGGCACCATCAAACGCATCAATCACAACACCATCGGCGGGGTAATCCGCCCCGGTGAAACCATTCTGGAACTGGTACCCCTTGACGACACGCTGCTCATAGAAGCGCGCATCCGCCCTGCGGACATCGCCTTTCTGCATCCCGGCCAGCGTGCCATGGTCAAGATCACGGCCTATGACTTCTCCATTTACGGCGGGCTTGAAGCCACCGTGGAGCAGATCAGCGCAGACACCATAGAGGACCGGAAAGGGGAGACCTTCTATCTCGTCAAGCTGCGGACAAAGACGAACACCATCGTCTACCGCAGGGAAAAACTCCCCATCATCCCCGGCATGACTGCGACCGTAGATATTCTCACAGGCAAGAAATCAGTGCTGGATTACATGCTGAAACCGATTTTGAAGGCAAAACAGAACGCCCTGCGGGAACGATGATTTGAAGCGAAACGTGCGGCATACACTGCATTCTGCACACCGGACCGGATCGGGCCAACCGCCCGCACCTGTCGTGTCAGTCGGGCCGAATACCCACCCCGGAGAGCCTGAACAGGCTGACCGGGAACATGGGACAGGCAAGACCGCACGAACAGGCCGGAAACGGCAATCAGGATGGAGCCTTGCCTGCCTATGCCTTGTTGCGGCCCTCATACCGGCCGTGATTCTGGCTCCGGCAGGGGGACTGTGGCACGCCCACGCACAGGAAGAGCCATCAATGGCGGCAAAGATGCTCGAAGGTGCCAAGGCCATGCCCGTGCAGCAGCGGCCTTCTGCCTTTCGCCAGCTGATAACCGGCACACCGCAGCCTGCGCCCGCACCTGCGGGCAAACCTGACCCCAACGGCCGGGTGCGCCTGTTCAATACAGTGGAATTCAAGGGGCCGCTCAAGCTGGTTCCGCAATGGAGCAGGGTCATGCAGGCCATGAAGCTCGGAAAGGACAAACTCAGTGCCGTGCTGCCCTCCTCGGGCAACGGCAATGCCAGAGCCGCATGGAAAACGCTGCGCGACAGCGCTGCAAAAGACCCGCTGATGGAGAAACTGAAGAAGGTGAACGCCTACTTCAACAAATACCCATACAGGCTTGACCAGGACGTGTGGGGCAAGACGGATTACTGGGCCACCCCCGCCGAGTTCGCCGAAAAATCGGGCGACTGCGAGGACTACGCCATATCCAAGTATTATGCGCTGCGTGAAATGGGTATCGAGGCTGACAAACTGCGCATTGTGGCCCTCAGGGACCGCATCCGCGGCATAGGGCACGCCGTGCTCGTGGTCTATGCCGAAGGCACCGCGTGGGTGCTGGACAACCAGACAGATCTGGTGCTCTCCCACGACAGATACAGCCACTATCAGCCGCAATATTCCGTAAATGAACACAACCGCTGGGCACATGTCCCGGCCAAATGAACTTTGTCTGCAACCTGAAGGCGAAAGCCGTAAAAAACACTATTCCGGAGTTGACTATGGCAGAATCCAGATCTTCGACACAGGCGACCGGCAGCGTCATGAGAGGCAGGATCATCCTCTTTGGCGCATGCCTGCTCGCAATGACCATCGTGGCATCGACAACGCTTGCGATGATCAGCATCAACAACAAGGAAAAGGAGCTTGTCTCCACCCTTTCCAGACAGCAGGAACTGCTCTCGCACAGCAGGGCTGAGGTTGTTGAAACATGGCTTGCCAGCCTTGTGGAACAGGGCCAGCGGCTCATTAATGCAGATATGTTCCGCCTCTTCGCCATGGAGGTGAACGGGCTGGGTAACGACCTTACCCCCCTGCTCACCCCCAACAATGACAAGGGCGACGACAATTCCCTGCTGGCGCAGCAGCTGCCCATGATGCGCAGCCTGCTTTCGGAATTTGCCAGCTATGCGGGCTTTGTCTCCGGCCGCATCATCAACACCTCGGGGCAAACCTACATTGCCACGGACACGGCCACCACGCCCCTTTCACCCCTGCAGGCAGAGTATGTAAAGGCCACGCTGGCATCAAAGGGCCCCCATTTTGCGCCCGCACGGATGGGTACCAACGGGCTGACACTGGACATGTTCCTGCCCATATTCCCCCCGCAGTTTGCTGAGGGCAAGGATGCCCCCGTGGCCGTGCTCATGCTCTCGCGCATTGTCTCCGGCAAAATCGGCGAGTTCATTGCCGCTTCTCCGCTGGCGGATAACACCCTGCGCACCCGCCTTGTCCAGCGCACTGGCGATACCTTTGAAGAAGTGGCCCCGTGGCTGCCCGAGGGCCTGCGCAAACTCACCCTGCTGCCCCAGACCCTTGGCGAAGGTAACGCCATTCCCTTTGATGTGCGCCCCTCGCTGGAGGGCACGGGTGATGCGTATTCCAGTGCTTACAAACTGCCCACCATAGACTGGTGGATCATGCAGGAAGCCGACTACGCCAAGGCCCGCACCGACCTTGTTGCATACAGCCGCAGCATCATCATCATTGCCGTGCTGGTCACGCTGGCGCTGGCACTGCTCATCGGCGGCCTGTGGTGGTTCCTCATCGGCGTTGAGAACAAGCAGACCGCCGACAAGTTCAAGCAGCTTGCAGATACCATCGACGAGCAACGCCTGCTGCTTGATTCCGTCAACAACACCATTACGGACTTTATCGCCCTCAAAACGCCGGACGGGTCGTACCTGTATGTAAACCCCGCCTTTGCCGCTGCCGTGGGACGACCGGTGGAAGAGATGATCGGACTGGACGATGCCGCCATTTTCGGCTTTGAAACCGCGCGCAGGCTGAAGAAGTCGGACGAACTGGTCCACTTCTCCGGCCAGTCCGTCACCATCAACGAAACGCTCTTCCTGCAGTCTCGCAAGTATCACATGCAGATTTCCAAGGTACCCTTCTGCGATGCGGAACGCTGCGACGGCATAGTCTCGGTGTTCCGCGACGTGACCGAGGCCGTGGAAGCGCAGGACCGCAACAAACGGGTCGTCAAGCAGACCGTGGAAGCGCTGGTGAACACCATTGAGCACACCGACCCATATCTGGGCGGCCATACCAGAATGCTGTGCGCCCTTTCTGCGGAGGTGGCAAAGGCCATGAGCATGACCGAAACGGAAATCGCAACCGTGGAGGCTGCCGCCAACCTCTCGCAGGTGGGCAAGATGTTCGTGCCCAAGGATATTCTCAACAAGCCCGGCCTGCTCACCGACGCAGAAAAGGAACAGATGGAACGCCACGTGGAACATGCCCGCGATGTACTCAAGAACATCGACTTCGACCTTCCCGTGGTGGAGGCCATCTACCAGATGAACGAGCGCCTCGACGGCAGCGGCTACCCCAAGGGCCTGAAGGGGGCCGACATCATGACTGCCGCCAAGGTGCTGGCCCTGACCAACGCCTTCTGCGCACTGGTGCGTCCGCGTTCCTACCGTCCTGCAAAGCCTGTCGCTGCGGCGCTGGAAATCATGGAAGACCAGCAGAACCACTATGACCCGCAGGTCATTGCCAAGCTCAAGGAAGTGCTCAACTCCCCTGCCGGCGAAAAGATCATCGCCAACATCCCCGCGGCTTAGCCGCACCCCGGCCACGCGCCGGATACTCCGGAAAAAAACGAAAGGCCGCCTGCAAGGGCGGCCTTTCTGCTTGCTGAAACCGCTGCAGTGCGTTGAAATGCCCCATACTTACCTTATGGGCTTCCCCTGCTTGTGCCCTACCCGGACGGAACCTGCATCATAACCGATACGACGAGCGGCACGACAACTGATACTACGAGCGACACCATGCCCAACCAGCATCATCCCCACGCACACCGCGCCCCTCAGCACGGAGATAACCGCTACCGGCAGTATGCACCCTGCCCGCAGCTTGCGGCCTATGTGCTTTGTTACTGGTCCATGGGAACACACGCACAGCCGGATACGGCTCTGGAAATAGTCGGCCAAACGCCCCAAAAAAACGACGGCATGACCAGAAACATATCTGGCCGGGTGGCAAAAGACGACGAATACGGCCCGCAACACCTCCCCCGCGTCCGCGTGGTACCTGATGGCTGCCTTGATGCGGTCTTTGACCCGCAGGGCGTTATTGCCCCCCTTGGCATGCGCTCTTCCGGGCCGGGGGTCATGCTCTCCGGCATCATGCAGCAGGGAACCGTGATCGGCTTCACCGGTCCGGGCACAGTTTTCGGCATCCGCTTCCGTCCCGCCGGAGCTGGCGTTTTTCTCAACCTCCACCTGCAGGAGACAGCAGGGCTGAGGCTCGACATTGCTGATGTACTGCCCGAGCTTGCTGCCCGGTTGGAAGATACCCTGCTTGTTGCCCCGCAAGGTATGCAGGCTGTGGTCTGCCATATGGAGCAGGCCCTGCTGCAACGTTTGCCAAACATTCGCCCCAGTTCTGACAGTTCCGCCACTTTCGCCAATTCCGCCACCTTCGCCAGTTCCGCAAAATTCAACAACTTCGGCATTTCAGACCTTCCGCGAGCCGCCGTATCGCTGATGGCACAGACCGGCGGCACTCTGGACATCGCCACCGCAGCCTCGCATCTGGGCATAAGCACACGGCAGCTCGAACGCAGCTTCGCCCACCATGTGGGGCTTTCTCCCAAACAGTTCTGCCGCATCCTGCGCCTGCACAAGGCACTGGGCCTTCTCAGGGCCAACCCTGCCGTCGTCTGTTGGAGCCACGTGGCAGCAGAATGCGGTTTTGCCGATCAATCCCACCTTGTCCGCGAAATGCAGTCCCTTTTCGGGCTCACCCCTTCCGCACTGCAACGCGAGCATGAGCATGTCGCATTTATTCAATACGCCATGCCCGACTTGCGATAACAACCTGCTCATACCACCAAGCAAGGAGGGACAACCATGTCCATTGCATTTGAAGGCTCTGCCATTATCGTGCGCAACATTCCTGCATCGCGCCATTTCTATGAAAGCCTGCTGCAACAGGAAGTGGCGTTCAGCGTGGGCGAGAGCTATGTCGCCTACAAGGGCAAATTCTCCATCTGGCAAGAACGCTCTGCCTCGGCCCTGATGCATGAACGCAGCCGCTTTCTGGCAACCACCGATCCCGAAGCTATGGAGCAGTTCGAGCTTTATTTTGAAACAGCCGATCTTGATGCGGCATGGAACGAACTAAAAAAACAACAGGTGCCCGCAGTGCACGCCATACGTGAACAGCCGTGGGGCCAGCGATGCTTTCGCGTGAAAGATCCGGACGGCTATGTCGTGGAACTTGCGGAACCCATGCCGGTTGTTGTGCAACGTTGCCTTGATTCAGGCATGACAGTGGAAGAAACCGCAGCGCGCACCATGCTCCCCGCCGATATGATTGTAGCCATGAAAGGATAGACTCTGCGCTGCAAAACCCTCTGAGCGCTCATATGTCAACAGCTTTGGGGCATCTGTACAAGCGGACGAAACCGGCTTGTTACGGCTGTTTGGCGGCTTTGTGAAAAAAAGACTTGCCAATCCGCCGGACATTCTCTAAACAGTCTCTCTCGTTGTGCCTCGATAGCTCAGTAGGTAGAGCAGGGGACTGAAAATCCCAGTGTCCGCAGTTCAACTCTGTGTCGAGGCACCATTTTGCACAACCGGAAACCTTCACCAAACAAGGAAAAACTCCTTGCCAAGCAGAAGAGCTTCTTGTACATAGAGCTTCCTTCCTGCCTCGATAGCTCAGTAGGTAGAGCAGGGGACTGAAAATCCCCGTGTCCGCAGTTCAACTCTGTGTCGAGGCACCATGAGAACAAAGCCCTTGCGCATCGCGCAAGGGCTTTTCTCGTTTCCGCCACATTGCACAGCCCCTCTATTCCCTGCCGCCATCG